>NZ_JBSGJD010000026.1:0-54822 GCF_053605405.1 Amycolatopsis sp. NPDC003861 | reverse complement strand
CTACGACGCGACGCTGGTGGTGCTGTCGGTGGTGATCGCGGTCGTCGCGGCCACGGCGGATGCGACGACCTCAGCCCGCCCGGCGCACCGCGAACGCCGCCGCGAGCCCGGTCGCCGTCATCGCTACCCCCGACACCAGCAGCACCCACGCCCCCGCTCCCGGCACCACCCGGGCCGCCGGCTGGATGCGGGTCACTCCGGGCAGTGTCACCACCAGGTGCCTCAACACCACGCCCGTCACCACCAGCCCCGGCAGGCACGCCATGGCCAGGGGCTCGTCCTGGTGCCGTGCGAACGTCAAGTACGCCAGTGTCACCGCGATCAGCACCGCCGCCGCGCAGACCAGGCGCAAGCCCAGGTCCAGCTCCGGGTCCGGGGTTCCGGGCGGCAACATCCCCGGGTACTCGGCCGTCCGGAGGGTCAGCCCCGCCAGCACGCCCAGGCCCGCCGCCCCCACCAGCACGGCCCGCGGGCCTCGGAGACGCTTTCGCTGTTCGTCCACTCCGGCCTCCCCTGCGTCGCCGTCGACGCAGCATAAGGCCGGTTTCAGCCCGAGAACCAGCGTTGCGGTTCCGGCCTGAGGTTCTGGTAGATGTGCTTGACCTCGGTGTACTCGGCCAGTCCCGTCGGGCCCAGCTCGCGGCCGAATCCGGACTGCTTGTAGCCGCCCCACTCGGCCTGGGGGAGGTACGGGTGGAAGTCGTTGATCCACACCGTTCCGTGGCGCAGGCGGCCCGCGACCCGCTGGGCGCGGCCGGCGTCCTGGGTGAACACCGCGCCCGCCAGGCCGTAGTGCGTGTCGTTGGCGATGCGGACCGCGTCGTCCTCGTCGGTGAACGTCTCGACCGTCAGGACCGGGCCGAACGACTCCTCGACGACCGCCGACGAACCCTGTTTCACCTGGTCGAGGATGGTCGGCAAGTAATAGAAGCCGTCGGCCAGCGCCGGGTCGTCCGGGCGGCGGCCGCCCGTGCGGAGCACCGCGCCCTCCGCCAAGGCCGCCGCCACGTACGCCTCGACCTTCGCGCGGTGGGCCGCCGAGATCAGCGGGCCGGTCTCCGCCTGCGCGTCGAACGGGCCGCCCAGGCGGATGCGCTCGGCCCGGCGCACCAGCTCGTTCACGAACTCGTCGTGCCACTCGCGCTGCACGATCAGCCGGGCGCCCGCCGAGCACACCTGGCCGGAATGGAGGAACACCGCCGTCAACGCGTAGTCGACCGCCGTCTCGAAGTCGGCGTCGGCGAATACCACGTTCGGGTTCTTCCCGCCCAGTTCCAGGGCGACCTTCTTGACCGTGCCCGCGGCCGCCGCGGCGATCACCTTGCCGGTCGCCAGGCCGCCGGTGAACGACACGAGGTCGACGTCCGGGTGCGACGCCAGCGGCGCGCCGGCCTCGGCGCCCGCGCCCAGCACCAGGTTGCCGGCGCCCGGCGGCAGGCCGGCCTCGGTGAGCAGCTTGAGGAACCGGATCGCGGTGTGCGGGGTCAGCTCGCTCGGCTTGAGCACGAACGTGTTGCCCGCGGCCAGCGCCGGTGCGATCTTCCACACGGTCTGCAGCAGCGGGTAGTTCCACGGCGTGATCAGCCCGCAGACGCCGACCGGCTCGTGCACGATCCGGCTGAACGCGTCCGGGTTGCCGGTGTCGACGACGCGCCCGGCGTCCTGGGCCGCGAGCTTGCCGAAGTAGCGCAGGCAGGCCGCGATGTCGGCCATGTCGTAACGGCTCTCGACCAGGCGCTTGCCGGTGTCGAGCGACTCGGCGCGGGCGAACGCCTCGGCGTCGCGGTCGAGCAGGTCCGCCGTGCGCAGCAGCAGGTCGCCGCGCAGGTGGGCGGGGGTGCCGGGCCACGAGCCGGTGTCGAACGCCCGGCGCGCCGCCGCGATGGCGGCCTCGGTGTCCTTGGCGGTGCCTTCGGCGACCGTCGCGACCAGGGAGCCGTCGGCCGGGCAGCGGATCTCCCGCCGGGCGCCGTCCACCGCGTCCACCCATTCGCCGCCGATGAAGAAATCCGCCATGCGAACCATTCTCGTGGCCACGCGGCGTGACCGCCACAGCGACGCGGCGAGACGAGGTTCACCCCACGTGCTGACCTGCGGTCGCGCTCCGGTTGTGACGCCGGACGCGGCCTGCGGCCCGGCTCTGGCGGGTCTCCGTAGACTGGCCGGAACCGAGCGAGTGAGGTGGAGACGAGTGACGATGCTGGAGTCCGTGAGCGGACCGGCGGACCTGAAGCGCATGAGTGTCGAGGACCTCGGCGAACTGTCCGCCGAGATCCGGGACTTCCTCGTCGACAAGGTCCGGCGGGCGGGCGGTCACCTGGGGCCGAACCTGGGTGTCGTCGAGCTGACCCTGGCGCTGCACCGCGTGTTCGACTCGCCGCGTGACGCGATCGTGTGGGACGTCGGTCACCAGGCGTACGTCCACAAGCTCGTCACCGGCCGGGCGGCGGGGTTCGACCTGCTGCGCCAGACCGGCGGCGTCACCGGTTACCCCTCGCGTGCGGAGAGTGAGCACGACTGGGTGGAGAGCAGCCACGCCTCGTCCGGACTGTCCTATGTGGATGGCCTGGCGAAGGCGTTCGAGCTGGCCGGCGGCGGGCGGCACGCGATCGCCGTCGTCGGCGACGGCGCGCTCACCGGCGGCATGTGCTGGGAGGCGCTCAACAACATCGCCGCGCACAAGGACCGCCCGGTCGTCATCGTGATCAACGACAACGGCCGGTCCTACTCGCCGACCATCGGCGGGCTGGCCGACCACCTCGCGGCGCTGCGCCTGCAGCCCGGCTACGAGCGGCTCCTCGACGGCGGCCGCGAAATCCTCAAGCACACGCCGGTGGTCGGGAAGCCGATCTACGCCGCGCTGCACGCCGCGAAGGCCGGCCTGAAGGATGCGCTGAGCCCGCAGGCGATGTTCTCCGACCTCGGCCTGAAGTACCTCGGGCCGGTCGACGGGCACGACCTCGTCGCGTTGGAAAAGGCGTTCCACAGTGCGCGGTCGTTCGGCGGGGCGGTGATCGTGCACGTGGTCACCGAAAAGGGGCACGGGTACGCGCCCGCGGTCAACAACCAGCACGACCAAATGCACCAGACCGATCCGATCGACCCGGAGACCGGGCTCCCGCCGGTCAAGGGACCCAGCTGGACCGGGGTGTTCGGCTCCGAGCTGGCGGCGATCGGTGCCGAGCGCGAGGACGTCGTGGCGATCACCGCGGCGATGCTGCGCTCGACCGGGCTGGACAAGTTCGCCGAAGCGTTCCCGGATCGGTGGTACGACGTCGGGATCGCCGAGCAGCACGCGGTCACCTCGGCCGCCGGGTTGGCCATGGGTGGGTTGCACCCCGTTGTGGCGATCTACTCGACGTTCCTGAACCGGGCGTTCGACCAGGTGCTGATGGATGTCGCCCTGCATCGGCTGCCCGTGACGCTGGTGCTGGACCGGGCCGGGATCACCGGGCCCGATGGGCCTTCTCACCACGGTATGTGGGATCTGTCGTTGCTCGGGATGGTTCCCGGGATGCGGGTTGCCGCTCCGCGTGACCCGGCCACTCTGCGGGAGGAGCTGCGGGAGGCCATTGCTGTTTCCGACGGGCCTACCGCTCTTCGGTTCTCGAAGGGCAAGGTCGGTACCGATGTCGCCGCCGTCGAGCGGGTTGGCGGTGTCGACGTGCTGCGCCGGCCGGCCGAGGGTGCTGACGTTCTTCTTGTGACGGTCGGTGCCTTTGCGACTTTGGGGCTTGCGGCTGCCGATCGGCTGGCTGATCAGGGGATCGGGGTTACCGTTGTCGATCCTCGGTGGGTGCTTCCGGTTCCCGCTGAGTTGGTTGCCCTGGCTTCGCAGCACAAGCTTGTCGTCACTGTCGAGGACAGTGGTCGGCATGGTGGGTTCGGGTCGGCTCTTGCCGCGATGTTCCGGGATGCCGAGTGTGATGTTCCCCTGCGGGATCTGGCTGTTCCTCAGTCGTTCCATGACCACGGGAGCCGGGACGAGGTTCTGGCTAGGGTTGGGCTGACCGCTCAGGATGTTGCTCGGCGGGTTACCGAGTGGGCTTCCCGGCTTGGGTCTTCGTCGGAAGAGTCGGCCAAGGATGCTCATCGGTGAGGAGAAAGACGTTGCGAACGCGTTGATGCTCGACACCATGTGCCGTGCTGTTCGACGTCCGTGATCCTGTCGCTCACGCGAACCTCGTCATCACGTGCTTGACGCGGGTGTACTCGGTGAACGCGTACGCCGAGAGATCTTTGCCGTGGCCGGAATGCCCGAAGCCGCCGTGGGGCATCTCGGCGACCAGTGGCCCGTGCGTGTTGACCCACACACAACCGAAGTCCAGGTCGGCCGACACCCTGGCCGCGACGCCGAGGTCGCGGGTCCACACCGAGGACGCCAGGCCGTAGGGGACGCCGTTGGCCAGTTCGACGCCCTTGGCCTCGTCCGCGAAGGACTGGACCGTGATCACCGGGCCGAAGATCTCCTCCTGGACGATCTCGTCGTCCTGCCGCAGGCCCGAGATCACCGTGGGGGCGAAGAAGAACCCCCGGGAACCGAAGCGGGTGCCGCCGGTCTCGATGCGGGCGTGCGAGGGCAAGCGCGCGATCAGGCCTTCGACGCGGGAGAACTGCGCCGCGCTGTTCAGCGGCCCGTAGTCGACGCCCGGCGTCTGCGCCGCGGCGGCCTTGGCCAGCGCCGCGACGAAGTCGTCGTGGATCGACTCGTGGACCAGGACCCGGCTGCCCGCCGTGCAGTCCTGGCCCGCGTTGTAGAACGCCGCGCCCACGATGCCCTCCGCCGTCTCCGCGAGGTCGACGTCCGGGAACACCAGCAGCGGTGCGTTGCCGCCCAGCTCCAGGTGGGTGCGCTTGAGGTCGGCGGCCGCCACCGTGGCCACGTCGATGCCCGCCCGCGTCGAGCCGGTGATCGAGACGAGTGCGGTGAGCGGGTGCTTGACCAGCGCCCGGCCGGTGTCGCGGTCGCCGGTCAGCACGGTGAATGCCCCCGGAGGCAGGAACTCCGCCGCGATCTCGGCCAGCCGGACGGCCGTCGACGGGGTCGTCTCGGCCGGCTTGAGCACCACCGTGTTGCCCGCCGCCAGAGCCGGGGCGATCTTCCAGACCGCCATCATCAGCGGGTAGTTCCACGGGGCGATCTGGGCGCAGACGCCGACCGGCTCGCGGCGGATCACCGACGTGTGGCCCGGCGTGTACTCGCCGGCCGCGGTGCCCTCCAGGTGGCGGGCGGCTCCGGCGAAGAACCGCAGCGCGCTCACGCACTCCGGGATCTCCTCGTCGAGGACGACCGAGCGGATCTTGCCGGTCTCGCGCACCTCGAGGTCCGCGAACTCGGCCGCCCGGGCCTCCAGGGCGTCGGCGATCTTCAGCAACGCCAGCTGACGCTGCGCCGGGGTGCTGCGCCGCCAGGTCGCAAACGCTTGCGCGGCGGCCGTCAGTGCGTTGTCCACATCGGACTGCGAGGCGACGGGGCTGGTGCCGGACACCTCGCCGGTCGCCGGGTCGGTCAGCTCCAGGGTGCGGGTCATGCCTTCTCCAGGTGGGTCGGCGCGAACAGCTTCAGCAACGCGGGGAGGACGACGACGGACGGTCCGGGCGTGCGCAGTGCGTCGGCGAGGTCCGCGCCCACCGTGTCCAACGACGACAACCGGGCCGGGACGCCGAACGAAGCGGCCAAGGCGACGAAGTCGGGCCGGGTCAGCTCGGTCGCCGTCGTCTGGCCGAAGGCGTCGGTGAGGTACTCGCGCAGGACGCCGTAGCCGCCGTCGTCGATGATCAGCCACGTCACGTCGAGGCCGTGCTGCATCGCCGTGGCCAGCTCGGCGACGCCGTACATCGCGCCGCCGTCACCCGAGACGGCGAGCGTGGGCCGGCCGGCCGCCGCGCCGCCGAGCGCGCCCGGCAGGCCGTAGCCCAGGCCGCCCGCACCCTGGGCCGTGTGGATCGGCGCGCCCTCGGGATTCCACGCCGACCAGGCCCAGTACGCCGCGATCGTCATGTCCCAGAACGTCTGCGTGCCCTCGGGCAGCGCGGCGCGGACGTCGTCGATCAGCTTCCGCTCGACGGCCAGGTCCTGACCGTCCAACCGGGACTCGACGCGGGCGAGCAGCCCGGAGACCGCTTTCTCGGCCCGGCCGTCGGACGCCCGCATCGGCACCCACTCCAGCAGCGCCTGCAGCGTCAGCCGGACGTCGGCGTGCAGGCCCAGGCCCGGGTAGTTCGACTCCAGCTTCCCGAGGTCGGCCTCGACCTGGATCACCCGGCCGCGCGGGGCGAACTCGCGGTAGTTGCTGGACAGCTCGCCGAGACCGGAGCCGAGCACGAGCAGGACGTCGGCGTTCGCCAGGAATTCCGTGGTGTGCCAGTCCTCCAGCCACGACCGCCCGGACAGTTCGTGGTCCCAGCCGAACACGCCCTTGCCGCCGAACGTCGAGATCACCGGCGCGCGGAGGGCTTCGGCCAGGGCCAGCAGCTCGGCGTGCGCGCCCGACCGCAGTGCCCCGCCGCCGGCCAGGATCACCGGGTTCGTGGCCGCCGCGAGCAGGCCGGCCGCCTCGGTGACCAGCTCGGGCAGGGGTGCCAGGGGAACGGGCGCGGCCGACACCGACGTGATCGGCGGCAGCCCGGCCGGGCCGAGCAGCACGTCCTGCGGGATCTCGACCCACACCGGGCCGTAGGGCGCGGTCGCCGCCGACGTCCACGCCTCCCGCAGCGCCGACGGGAGCTGGCTCGCCCGCCGCACGACGTGCACCGACTTCACGACGTCCCGGAAACTCGCCTGCTGGTCGGGCAGTTCGTGCAGGTAGCCGTGCCGTCCGCCGCCGAGGCCGGCGACCGGGACCTGGCTCGAGATGCCGAGCACCGGCACCGACGCCGCGCGCGACTCCTGCAGCGAAGCCAGCGTCAGCAACGCACCCGGGCCGGTCGAGACGATCAGCGGCGTCACCGGCACCGGGCCGTCCGGGTCCGCGGCGAGCCGGGCGCGGGCGTGGCCGTCGGCGGCGAAGGCGAGGTTGTTCTCGACGCGCCAGCTGATCACGCGCAGGTCGTCGGCCCGCCGCAGCGCCTCGAACAGGCCCAGCGCGTGCTGACCCGGCAGCCCGAACACCGTGTCGGCGCCCAGGGCCCGCAGCGTTTCGACGACGACGTCGCCGCCGATGCGGGTCATTCGCCCTTCCCCAGGGCCAGCAGGCTCACCAGGTCGTAGGCGACGTGGGAGGCCGCGATGGCGGTGATCTCAGCGTGGTCGTAGGCCGGGGCCAGCTCGACGACGTCCGCGCCGACCAGGTTGAGGTCGCGCAGCCCGCGCAGGATCTCCAGCAGCTCCCGGCTCGTCATGCCGCCCGCCTCGGGGGTGCCGGTGCCGGGCGCGTGGGCCGGGTCGAGGACGTCGATGTCGACCGAGACGTAGAGCGGGCGGTCGCCGATGCGCTGGCGCAGCGCATCGACCGTCTCGTCGACGCCCCGGCGCAGGACGTCGCCGGAGGTGACGATGCCGAAGCCCAGCCGGCGGTCTTCTTCGAGGTCGCGCTTGCCGTAGAGCGGCCCGCGGGTACCGACGTGCGACAGCGCGCTCGTGTCGAGGATGCCTTCCTCGGACGCCCTCCGGAACGGCGTGCCGTGGGTGTAGGGCTCGCCGAAGTAGGTGTCCCAGGTGTCGAGGTGGGCGTCGAAGTGCAGCAGCGCAACGGGTCCGTGCTTCTTGGCCGCCGCGCGCAGCAGCGGCAGGGCGATCGTGTGGTCGCCGCCGACCGTCACCAGCCGCGTCCCGTCCGCCTGCAGCGCTTCGGCTTCCTGCTGCAGCGTCTCGATCGCTTCGCCGATGTTGAACGGGTTGACCGCGATGTCACCGGCGTCGACGACCTGCTTCTCCTCGAACGGCGAGACGTCCAGCTCCGGGTGGTACGGCCGCAGCAGCCGGCTCGCCTCGCGGACGGCCGCCGGGCCGAACCGGGCGCCGGGCCGGTAGGACACGCCGGAGTCGAAGGGCACCCCGACGACGGCGACGTCGGCGCGTTCGACCTGGTCGATCCGCGGCAGCCGCGCGAAGGTCGCGAAGCCGGCGAACCGGGGGATGCGCGACGAGTCGAGGGGTCCGATGTTAGGCACTGGTGGGCTCCTGTTCCCGGTTCGGAATGGCGGTTTCTTCGCCGGCGAGCCGGCGGGTCCAGACGGCGAGGATGGTCTCGGGGGTGCGGGGCGTGGCGAAGCTGACCGCCAGGTAGACGACCAGGCTCACGCCGAGGCCCCAGTAGATCGGGGTGTTGGCGTCGACGCCGTCGATGATCATGAAGGCGATGACCGAGATCGTGCCGGCCACCATCGACGCGTAAGCGCCCTGCCGGGTGCCGCGCTTCCAGAACAGCGCGCCGACGATCGCCACCAGCAGGCCGCCCACCAGGATGTCGTAGGCGATGGTGAGCGCGTTGACGACGTCGTCGACGATCATCGCGATGCCGATCGCCAGCAGGCCGAGCAGCAGGGTGGCGAGCCGGTTGCGGCTGACTTCGCCGCCCTTCTTCAGGCCCAGCTTGGTGAGCAGGTCCGACGTCGTCGTGGTCGAACACGCGATCAGCGCGCCGCTCGCCGTCGACATCATCGCCGAGAGCGCGGCGGCCAGCACCAGGCCGCGGACGCCGGTGGGCAGCAGGCGTTCGACGATCGTCGCGAAGGCGTCCTGGGCGCTGGCGATGTCCGGGTACAGCGCGTGCGCGGCGGTGCCGATCAGGGCCCCGGCGAGGCCGTAGACCAGGCAGTAGACGCCGGAGGTGATGCCACCGGACGTCGCGATCGCCGGCGTGCGGGCGGTGAACACGCGCTGCCAGATGTCCTGGCCGATCAGCAGGCCGAAGGTGTAGATGACGAAGTAAGTGACGATCGTGTCGGTGCCGATCGAGGTGAAGCTGAAGAAGCTCGCGTCGAGCTTGGCGCTCATCCCGTCGAAGCCGCCCGCCGACGTGACCGCCACCGGCAGCAGGATGGCCAGGATGCCGATCGTCTTGATGACGAACTGGGCGATGTCGGTGAGCGTGATCGACCACATGCCGCCGAGCACCGAGTAGAGCACGACGATCGAGCCGCCGATCGCGATCCCGGCCCAGTTCGGCAGGTCGAACAGCACCTTGAAGATGGTCGCGAAGGCCAGTGTCGAGGTCACCGTGAGCATCAGGGTGTAGCCCCACATGACGACGCCGGACACCGCGCTGGTGCGGCCGCCGTAGCGCAGGTCGAGCATCTCGCCGACGGTGTAGACCTTCAGCCGCACCAGCCGCCGCGCGAACAGCGCGTGCAGCACCAGGATGCCGACGCCGATGCTGACCACCAGCCACATGCCGGAGATGCCGTAGGTGTAGCCGAGCTTCACCCCGCCGACGGTCGACGCGCCGCCGAGCACGACGGCCGACATCGTGCCGGAGTACATGAACCAGCCCAGCCGCCGTCCGGCGACCAGGTAGTCGGACTTCGTCTTCGCGAGCCGGAGGCCGTACCAGCCGACCCCGAGCATGCCTGCGATGTACAGCGCGATCACTGCGTAGTCGCCGGTCACGGTGTCCTCCTCACGTCGTTTCGGGTCACCGTAGGTTCGCCCGCACCCTCCCCGGCATGGGATGATTCATCCCCATGTCGACATCGGTGGGGACGAAATGACCCCGAGCACGGATGCGCTGTCCACGGAGGTGAATGTCCCGTTACGGGACGTGGTCGGCAACCGGGAGCTCGCGCTCGACGTCGTCCCCGAGACGCTGCGGCCGGGTGCGCTGGACGCCCCGGTGCGCTGGGCGCACGTCAGCGAGCTGGAGGACCCCGCGCCCTACCTGCTGGGCGGCGAACTGATCCTCACCGCCGGGGTCAACCTGCCGGAGCGGATCGACCGGTACGTGCGCGGGCTGCGCGACGCCGGCGTGACGGCGCTGGGGTTCGGGCTCACCCCGACGGTGCACGAGACCCTGCCGGAGCCGCTGCGCCGGGCGTGCGCGCGGCGCGGGCTGCCGCTGCTGGTCGTGCCGTCGCGGACGCCGTTCCTGGCCGTCAACCGGGCGGTCTCGGTGGCGCTGGCCGAGGCCGGCCAGCGGGAGCAGCGGCGGATCACGGCGGCGCGCGAGACGCTCACGCGCGCCGCGGGCGGCGGGCTCGGCGAGCTGACGTCGGCGCTGGCGGCGGTGCTGGGGTCCTGGGTCGCCCTGGTCGGCGCCGAGGACGTGCTGGCCGCCGCGCACGACGCGCCCGCGCCGCTGCCCCTTCCGGTGCGGGAGCTGATGGCGACCGTGCGGGCGGGCAGCGGGATCCGGAGCGCGACCACCGAGCTCGACGGCGGGTTCGTCGTCGTCCAGCCGGTCTACCCGCAGGCCACGGCGTCGCACCTGGTGGTCGTCGGCCGGCCCGGGCGGCTCGACGGCGCCGAGCGGGCCATCCTCGCGGTCGGGGCGGCCCTGCTCGGCCTGGTCGGCCGTGCGGGCTCGGACGCGGCCGAGCTGGGCGCGGCGGCGACCGGGCTCTTGCTGGGCCGGGTGTCCCCCGGCGAGGCGGCCCGGTCGCTGCTGGGGTCCGACGTCGTCCGGCTGGTCGCCGGGGCGGCGTTTCGGCGGGGTCCCGGCGAGGTGGCCCGGCGCCCGGACTGGCTGCGGGCCCGGCTGGACACGCCCCTGGTGTCGGTGCTGCCCGGGCCGTCGTTCGTGGCCGTCGCCGGCTCGGTCCCGCGGTTGGAGGACCTGCGCGCGGCCGGCTGGCTCGCGGCCGTGGGTTCGCCGGTGCCGGCGTCCCGGGTGGCCGCGGCCTCGGCGGAGGTGGAGCTGCTGCTTTCGCGGGCGCTCGCGCTCGGCCGCCCGGTCGTGGCCGGCAGCGAGCCGCTCGACTTCGACGCGCTGCTGGACCCGGACGCCTCCCGCGGATTCGCGTCGAGAGCGTTGGAACCGTTGGTGGCGCTCGATCAGGCGGGGGACCGGGCGCTGGTGCTGACCCTGCGGACCTGGCTGGCCCACCACGGCGCCTGGGAACCGACGGCGGCTGAGCTGGGCGTCCACCGCAACAGCGTCCGGCACCGGATCGCCCAGGTGGAGAAGGCGCTGGGGGTGGATCTGGCGGACCCGGAGACCCGGATGCGGCTGTGGTTCGCCCTCCGCTGGGTCACGCCCGGTCCTTAAAGGGCACTCTCAGGAAAATATGGGATTGTGGGCTGGTGCGAGTTTTGGTAGTCGAGGACGAAGAACCCCTGGCCGACGCGATCGCCCGCGGGCTGCGCCGCGAGGGGATGGCGGTGGACGTCGCGCTCACCGGGGACGACGGGCACGAGAAGGCCGCCGTCACGCGGTACGACGTCGTGCTGCTGGACCGGGACCTGCCCGGGATGTCCGGGGACGAGCTGTGCCGGGAGATCGTCGCGTCCGGGGAATTGACCCGGGTGCTGATGCTCACCGCGAGCAGCTCGGTGTCCGACCGGGTCGACGGGCTGTCGCTGGGCGCCGACGACTACCTCGCCAAGCCGTTCGCCTTCCCCGAGCTGGTCGCGCGGGTGCGGGCGTTGGGCCGCCGGGCCACGCCGGCCGCGCCGCCGCTGCTCACCGCCGGGGACGTCGAACTCGACCCGGCCAAGCGGACCGTGCGGCGCGCCAGTGGGCCGGTGGAGCTGACGCGCAAGGAGTTCGGCGTCCTCGAAGTCCTGCTGCAGGCGGCCGGGTCCGTCGTCAGCAGCGAGGAACTCCTCGAGCGGGTGTGGGACGAGAACGCCGACCCGTTCACCACGACCGTCCGGGTCACCGTCATGACGCTGCGCAAGAAGCTCGGCGAGCCGGGGATCATCGAGACCGTCGTCGGCTCCGGGTACCGCGTGCCGGAACCCGGCACCCCGCAACGCGCGTGAACCTGCCGGGCACCCGCACCCTCCGCGCCCGGATCACGCTGCTGGCGACCGTCCTGGTCGCCGCCGTCAGCCTGCTGCTGCTCTGGCTGGCCTGGACGCTGGTACGGGACTCGCTCGACACCGTTCCGCAGATGCCGCCGGGCAGCACGGTGGTCGTCGACGGCGTCACGGTCGACGCCTCCACGCTCGCCGAGCACCTGCGCGTGCACGCCCGCGACCGGATGCTGCTGTTCGGCTCGATCGCGTTCCTGCTGGTGGTGGCGGCCGCGGCGATCCTCGCCTGGACGTTCACCTCGCGCGTGCTGCTGCCGCTGCGCGAGATCACCGGCACCGCGCGGCGGCTGTCGGTCGAGTCGCTGGGGGAGCGGATCGGCGAGATCCGCTCCCGCGACGAGCTGGCCGAGCTGGCGAGCACGTTCGACGACATGCTCGACCGGCTCCAGGCGGCGTTCGACGCGCAACGCCACTTCGTCGCCAACGCGAGTCACGAGCTGCGGACGCCGTTGTCGGTGATCCGCACGGAACTCGACGTCACCCTGGCCGACGACGCGGCCGACGAAGCCGAGCTGCGCCGGATGGCCGGCGTGGTCCGGGACGCGACCGAGCGCGCCGGGCAGCTGGTCAACTCCCTGCTGCTGCTGGCCCGCACCGACGGCGCCGGGCTCGGTGTGCGTGAGCCGGTGGACCTCGCGGTGCTCGTCGACCGGGCGTGGCGCGCGGTGCAGCGTGAAGCCTCGCAGCGGGGTATCCGGGCGACGTTTTCCGTGGTGTCGGCGTCCGCGTTCGGCGACCCGGCGCTGCTGGAGCGGATCGCGGGCAACCTGCTGGAGAACGCCGTCCGCCACAACGTCGAGGGAGGCTGGCTGGAGGTGACGACGCAGCCGGGGCCGCGGTGGTCGATGCTGCGGGTCCGCTCGTCGGGTGGCCTGGTCGACCCGGCGGCGGTGCCGGAGCTGTTCGAGCCGTTCCGCCGCGCCGGCGTGGCCCGCACCGCCCGCCACGGCGCGGGCCTGGGCCTGTCGATCGTCCGCGCGGCAGTGGCCGCCCACGGCGGAACGGTCACGGCCGAGCCCATCGTGGGCGGCGGCCTGGGCGTGACGGTCCACCTCCCAGTCCACTGACCCCGTGATCGGAACCGGATCTCGCGTGCTTGGAGCCGGATCCCGCGTGATTTGAGGCGGAACTCGCGTGATTAGAGACGGATCTCGCGAGTTCCGCCCTCAATCACGCGAGTTCCGTGCTCAGTCACGCGGGATCCGTGTTCGATCACGCGGGTTCCGTGCTCAATCACGGGGGCGGGTGAGGGCGAGGGCGGCTCGGAGGACTCCGGCGGCGTGGAGCATGGCTGCGCGGGCGTCCGGGTCGACGCCGACTCGGTTGGCGAAGCCGTGGAGCTGGCCTTCGTGACGTCGGTGCACCAACGGGACACCCGCTGCGGCGAGGCGGGTTGCGTAGGCCTCGCCTTCGTCGCGGAGGAGGTCGAAACCGCACGTGGCCACGTACGTCGGGGGGAGGCCGTCGAGGGTGTCGTCGTAGATCACCGAGGCTCGCGGGTCGGTGTAGGACTCCGGGTCGCGGACGTACTGGTCGCGGTACCAGGCCCACTCGTCGCGGTCGAGGCGGAAGCCCGAGCCGAACTGCCGGTGCGACTCCGACCCGCCGAGGGCGTCCGTCGCCGGGGTGAGCAGGAGGCTGAACGCCGGGCGGGGCAGCTCGCCGCGGGCCGCCGCGTGGGCGACCACCGCCGCCAGGTTGCCGCCGCTGCTGTCGCCGCCCACTGCCAGCCGGGCCGGGTCGACGCCGAACTTCGCCGCGTGCTCGTGGACGAAGGCGAACGCCGCCACCGCGTCCGACGCCGCCGCGGGGAACGGGTGTTCCGGCGCGAGCCGGTAGCCGATCGACACCACCCGCACGCCGGCTTCCTCGGCGAGCAGCCGGCACGCGCCTTCGTGCGTGTCGATGCTGCCGAGCACGAACCCGCCGCCGTGGAAGTACACGATCGCCGGGGCGGGCGCCGGGACGCCCTCCGGTTCGTACCACCGCAAGGGCAGCGGCCCGCCCGGCCCGGGCCACGTCGTATCGCGGGTCCGGACGCCGGGGCAGATCCCGGCGCCGGCCAGCGCCCCCGCCAGGTTCAGCTCGGTCCGGGCCCGCGCCAGGTCGCCGTTCTGGTGCGGCGAGTCGAACGGCGCCAGCCGCGACACCCGCATGAGCACCTGGGCGGTGAGGACCGGCCGCCGGCCGTCCACCACCACCGGACGGCCCGCGATCACCCGCAGCACCGGGGAAGGCAACCGCAACAGGAACCGCAACCCGGTCATGATCGACCACACGAGCAGCCGACGGGACAGTCCACTCAGCACAGGTCCACAAAAACCGGATTCGCGTACAACCACAAGTCCTCGAACGGATTCGCCTGCCCGATGACGTCCGGCGTGGGCTCGGCGTCGCCGTTCGAGCCCCGCACCCGCAGGTAGAACGGTTCCCGGACGTTCCGGAAGGTGTGCCGGAAGACGACCTGCCGTCCCGGCGCCCAGCGCGGCTCGAACGACTCCACGACCCGCGTGCCCGGCGCGGTCATCGTGTCGCGATCGGCGGCCTGGCCGGTGACGGGGCCCGCGATGACGTCCAGGTGCGCCAGCCGCGGCACCGAGCCGCCGCCGTTCGGCCGGGACGCCAGCCGCGCCCGCACGACGACCGTGACGTCCGACCCCCGCCGCACCCGCAGGCGCCCGCCCAGCGTCGCCGCGGAGCCACCGCTGTGCGCCTCGACCTCGAGCTCGGCGACCAGGCCGCCGTGCGAGCCCCAGATCCGCCCGGCCCGCAGGCCTTCGAGGACGCCTTCGAGACTCCGCCGCGTGACGCCGACGTACGTGCGGCTGAACTCGCCCGGGTAGAAGTCCGCGTACGGCGCGAGCAGCTGCGGCTTGCCGGAGTCGACCGGGTCCGGGAACTTGCCGTGCGTGTCGTACCAGTCGCCCGGCACGTCCGGGCGGACCAGCGTGTCGCCGCGGTTGTAGTGCGAGTCGGAGTTCGTGGTGACCCACCACGGCTTTCCCTCGGCCAGCAGCGAGTCCCACAGCCCGCCGACCTTCGCCGTCGCCCAGTCCCAGCCGCCGTGCGTCCGGTACGCCTCGGCCGGGAAGCCGGGCCACGAGTTCGCGCCGGAGTTGTTGACGTACCCGCCGCGCGCGCCGGCGTTGCCGAGCGGCTTGGGGAAGCCGTCCGCCTGGGCGCCGGGCGCGCCCTCCATGCCGATGACGATGCTCGGCGCGGCGTCGCGGTAGGCCCGCAGCTCGTGCGGGGCGACGCGGCCGTTGCGCAGCGGGTGGTTGATCAGCACGACCGGCGCGTGGATCCGCCGTGCGCGTTCCTCGTCGGAGAGCCAGCGCAACGCCCGCAGCGCGAGGGCCTCGTTCGCCGGGCTCGACGCCTCCGAGTTCGTCAGCCGCCAGTCGAAGGCCCGCTCGAACTCGCGCAGCTTGGCCGCCTGCGCCGAACCGGCCTGGAAGAACACGGTCGCGTGCTCGGCGCCCGGGACGTTCCACTCCATGCCGTGCCACAGCAGCAGGTCCGGGTACTTCCGCCGGGCGGCGAGGAAGTCCGCCTCGGTGGGCTCGACCGACACCTTCTCGTGCTCGGCGTGGCCGTGGTCGGTGCAGACGATCCAGTCCGCGCCGTGTGCCCGCCCGCCGCGCGCGATGTCGTCGATCCGGTACATCGCGTCGTAGGAGTACTGGCTGTGCGTGTGGTGGTCGCCGACCAGCCACTGGTAGCGGCCGCACACCCGGCCCAGATCGAACTCGGCGGGAGCGGAAGCGGAAGCGGCGGCGGGAGCCGCGAGGGGCACGCCCGCGGCGGCGGCCGCGAGTCCGGCACCCTTGAGGAAGCGGCGTCTGTCGGTGGTCACGGCGGGACGCTAAGCCGCCGGGGTGAACGGGCGGTGTCCCGGCGGCCAACGTGTGCTGTGATCTTCGGTGTGGCGGAGAAACCCCTGGCCCGGGTGCTGGTGGCGGCCGGCGCGCTCGCCTTGGCGGCCGGCGTCGGGCTGGCCTTCTTCATCGCCGCGCTCGTCCGGCCACCCGAGCTACCGGTGGACACGAACCCGGCGCCCCTGGCCGGGCACACGCTGTGCGCGGCGGTCGTCGTGACCTATGTGTCCGAAGAGGACATGCGGGCCGCGGTGCCGGTGCTGCGCGACGACCCGAAGGCGCGGCGGGTGTTCCTCGACCCGCCGTCGGTCTCGCTGCTCGCCGTCCCGGGCACCGACCTGAAGGCGTGGGCGCAGGAGCTGCACGCCCGCTACCGGACCGCCGAGCGGGTCACGGTGATCGACTCCGACACGACGGCGGCGCAGCTGAAACTCACTGCGCCGCCGCCGAAGTGCCCTCGCGAGGGCGAGTACTAGGCCGTCGGGACCGACGCCACGCCCGGGGCGAGGAACGGCTTGCCGTTCACCCGCTCGGAGACGCCGGAGCGGTCCAGGTACGGCGTGATGCCGCCGTTCCAGAACGGCCAGCCCGCACCGAGGATCAGGCACAGGTCGATGTCCTGCGCCTCGGCGACCACGCCCTCGTCGAGCATGATCCGGATCTCCTCGGCGATGGCCGACAGCGCCCGGTCGCGCACCTCCTCCGAGGTGGACGGCTTGTCGCCCTGGGTCCACAGCTCGACGACCTCGGGGTCGGCCGACTGGTTGCCCTGCGCGTCCCAGATCCAGACGCCCTTCTTGCCGGCCTTGACGAACTTCGCGAGGTTCTCGGACACGGTGAACCGGTCCGGGAAGGCCTCGTGCAGCGTCTCGCCGACGTGCAGCGCGATGGCCGGGCCGACCAGCTGCATCAGTGTCAGCGGCGTCATCGGCAGGCCGAGCGGCTCGAGGGCCTTGTCGGCCACGTCGAACGGCGTGCCCTCGTCGACGGTGACCAGCACCTCGCCGAGGAAGCGCAGCAGCAGCCGGTTGACGACGAACGCCGAAGCGTCCTTCACCAGTACGCTGGACTTCTTCAGCTGCTTGCCGACCGAGAACGCCGTCGCCAGGGATGCGTCGTCGGTCTGCTCGCCGCGGACGATCTCCAGCAGCGGCAGCACGGCGACCGGGTTGAAGAAGTGGAAGCCGACGACCCGCTCGGGGTGCTGCAGCTTCGACGCCATCGCGGTGATCGACAGCGACGAGGTGTTCGTCGCCAGGATCGCCTCGGGCTTGACGTGCTGCTCCAGCTCGGCGAACACCTGCTGCTTGACGCCCAGCTCCTCGAAGACGGCCTCGATGACGAAGTCGGCGTCGGCGAAGGCGGCCTTGTCGAGCGAGCCGGTGACCAGCGCCTTGAGCCGGTTCGCGCCGTCCGGGGAGACGCGCTTCTTGCTCAGCAGCTTGTCGATCTCGGCGTGGACGTAACCCACGCCCTTGTCGACGCGCTCCTGGTCGACGTCGGTGAGCACGACCGGCACCTTCAGGCGGCGGACGAACAGCAGCGCGAGCTGGCTGGCCATCAGGCCGGCGCCGACGATGCCGACCTTGTTCACCTTGCGCGCCAGGGACTTGTCCGGCGCACCGGCCGGGCGCTTGGCGCGCTTGTTGACCAGGTTGAACGAGTACAGGCCGGCGCGCAGGACGTCGGACATGAGCAGCTCGGCGAGGCCGTCGGTCTCGGCCGCGTAGCCGCGGTCGAGGTCGTTCTCGCGGGCCAGTTCGAGCAGCTCGACGGCCTTGGTGGCGCCCGGCGACGCGCCGTGCGTGCGGCCGTCCACAATGGACTTGGCGCGGGCGATGGCGGCGTCCCAGGCCGAACCGCGGTCGATCTCGCGGCGCTCCGGCTCGATCTCGCCGTTGACCACCTTCGCCAGCCACAGCAGCGACTGCTCGAGGTAGTCGGCCGAGCCGAAGACCGCGTCGACGATGCCGAGCTCGGCCGTCTGCTTGACGTTGAGCATCTTGTTCTGCGCCAGGGCGTTCTCGATGATCACCGTGACGGCGGCGTCCGCGCCGATCAGGTTCGGCAGCAGCTGCGTGCCGCCCCAGCCCGGGAACAGGCCGAGGAAGACCTCGGGGAAGGCGATGGCGGCGGTGTTCTCCGACAGCGTCCGGTAGTGGCAGGACAGCGCCAGCTCCAGGCCGCCGCCCATGACCGCGCCGTTGACGAAGCCGAACGTCGGGATGGTCGATTCGGTGAGGCGGCGGAACACGTCGTGCCCGGTCTGGGCGATCTCGCGCGCCAGCTTCGGGTCGCTGACGGACTCGACGCCGGACAGGTCGGCGCCGACGGCGAAGATGAACGGCTTGCCGGTGACGGCGATCGCGGCCGGCTCGGCGGCGAAGGCCTCGTCGAGCGCGGCGTTCAACGACACGAGCCCCTGCGGGCCGAAGGTGTTCGGCCGGGTGTGGTCGTGGCCGTTGTCGAGCGTGATCAGCGCGACCTGCTTGGTCAGGCCGGGCACCTTGATCAGGCGGGTCTTCGCGTGGGTGACGACCTCGTCCGGGAACGCGGCCTTCGCCTCTTCTGCGGTGAAAGTCATTACTTGGTCCCCTCGAACGCCGGGTTCTCCCAGATCACGGTGCCGCCCATGCCGATGCCGATGCACATCGTCGTCATGCCGTACCGCACGTCGGGCCGCTCGGCGAACTGGCGGGCCAGCTGCGTCATCAGCCGGACGCCGGACGAGGCCAGCGGGTGGCCGCAGGCGATGGCGCCGCCCCACTGGTTGACGCGCGGGTCTTCGTCGTCGATGCCGAAGTGGTCGAGGAAGGCCAGCACCTGCACGGCGAAGGCCTCGTTGATCTCGAACAGGCCGATGTCGTCGATGGACAGGCCGGTGCGCTTGAACAGCTTCTCGGTGGCCGGCACCGGGCCGATGCCCATGACCTCCGGCTCGACGCCGGCGAAGGAGTAGCCGACCAGCCGCATGGCGACCGGCAGGCCCAGCTCGCGGGCGGTGTCCTCGTCGGCGAGGAGCGACGCGGTGGCGCCGTCGTTGAGGCCCGCGGCGTTGCCCGCGGTGACCCGGCCGAACGGGCGGAACGGCGTCTTGAGGTTCGCCAGCTGCTCGACCGTGGTGCCCGGCCGCGGCGGCTCGTCCTCGGTGGCCAGGCCCCAGCCGAGCTCGGCGGACCGGGTGGCGACGGGCACCAGCTCGGGGCCGATCTTGCCGGTCTTCACGGCTTCGGCGTAGCGCTCCTGGCTGCGCGCGGCGTAGGCGTCGGTGCGCTGCTTGGTGATCGCGGGGAACCGGTCGTGCAGGTTCTCGGCGGTCTGGCCCATGACCAGGGCGGTCGGGTCGACGAGCTTGTCGGCGATGATCCGCGGGTTCGGGTCGACGCCCTCGCCCATCGGGTGGCGGCCCATGTGCTCGACGCCACCGGCGATGGCGATGTCGTAGGCGCCGAAGCCGATGCCGGACGCGGCGGTGGTGACGGCGGTCATGGCGCCGGCGCACATGCGGTCGATGGCGAAGCCGGGCACGGACTTGGGCAGCCCGGCCAGCAGCGCGGCGGTGCGGCCGATGGTCAGGCCCTGATCACCGGTCTGGGTGGTGGCGGCGATGGCCACCTCGTCGACGCGCTCGGGCGGCAGTTCGGGGTGCCGCCGCAGCAGCTCGCGGATGGCGTTGACGACGAGGTCGTCGGCCCGGGTCCCGGCGTAGATGCCCTTGTCGCCGGCCTTGCCGAAGGGGGTGCGGACCCCCTCGACGAAGGCGACATTGCGCACGCCCCGCGCGTTCGGCGCGAGCGGCGTTGCTGGTGCGGCCACGAATGCTCCATGAAGTAGACAGCTGATCTTCGGGGGGTCCGGGTGGCGGAGCCCCCGGCCCGGGGCGGAGCCCCGGTTGTCACTGACCGCACGATAGCCCTTGTTACCCACCGGTAACCAGTGGTGTGGCCCGGTCGAGTGGGCTACAGCACACTCTTGGGCTCCAGCGGACCGCGTTCGGCGCGGGAACCGCCAGTCACAGAGACGGTGTCAGTCCTAGTGCCTCGCGATGGCGCCACGCGAGCTCGAGGCAGACGGCGCCGGCGTTGACGGTGCCCGGGTGCTCGACATAGAGGCGGATGTTTTCTTCGGTGAAGGGGATGCCGTGCCCCTCGGGGCCGACGATGACGGTGCCTTCCGGCCCCGTCGGGACCATTTCGCAGAAGAGCCGATCGAAGACCGGCGCGTCGATCAGAGTCACGGTGTAGAGGCTGGGCTTCCAGTCGAGCAGGTCAAGACCGAAGCCGAACACTTGGACCGTCAGTTCGCCCCGGCGGTAGGCTTCGTCGAGACGGCAAAAGGGTTCCTCGCGCTGGTAGTCGATTGGGCGGCCGCCGCGGCCGAAAGCCTCCTCGACGTTCAGGAACTCCTCCCCGTACTCGCGCATGATGCTCTTCCATAGGTCGAAGTCTTGCCGGACCGCGCCGAGGCCGATGTCCGAGGGGGTGAACTCGCCCGCTGGGATGACGTGGACGATATCCGGCCCTTCAGCCACGAAGCTGCCGTCCCGCCGGTGGAGGAAGAAAGTGGACAAGCCGGGGCTTCGGCGAATGGTCAGGGTGTTGACGCCGAGACCGGGAGAGCGGCGGTGGATCTCGAACGGGTCGCGGAGCCAGCGACGGTATCGCCCCCTGAGGATGTTCCTGCGCCCGGCGAGGTGACGAGCCGCTGCCTCCAGGGTGAGAACCAGCGACGTGTTCAAGTGGTCGAAATAGCACCCGGTCGAGAAGGTCAGGTCCAGCCGCCTTGCCTCGGCGTGGACGCCGAGAAGACGGTAGATCTGGCCGTCGTACAGGGAACCCAGACGTTCGAGCTTCTTGAGCGCCTCGGTGTAGCTGGTGAACGAGCGGACGCCGCGGACTCTCGGCAACGCTCGTGCCGCCTTGGCGAGTGTCCGCTTCAACTCGAGGTCGTCCTCGGTTGGCTCGAGCAGGGTCAGATTCACGGAGGTCAGCGGCAGAGGTGGGTCGAAGAGCCATCCGGGCTTGGTCAGAATGGGCAAGCTGCCCGTCCAATCGGTCCGAGCAGCTTCTCGTGAAGCAACGTTGATTCGGGGATAGTGGGCGCGGACGTGATCCAGTACGTCGTCCAGCTGCTGGTCGCTTACCGCTCCGGCGGACTTCCGCCAGTTGATCACGAACGTTGTCGCGGCGATCAGCAGACTCGAACTGCTGATCAGGAGCGCGAGGTCCATGAGCCGCCCCTTCTCGCGGGATTACTGCCCATGTCGTACCCCGCCTTGTCGTTGTTGCGCAGGTCGGCGGGTCGAGCTGAACGTTCACTCGATCGGCGGGCACGAGGCGCGTGCCGTCATTTGGGCTCCAGCGTCCGTCCTTTCACGAGCCACGCGACGCCGAACGCCTCCACCGCGACCGCCTCCAGCCACAGCGCCGGGTGCAGGTCCGGGGTGAGGCCGAGGTACTTGGCCAGGGCAATCAGCGCCAGGCAGGCGAGGATCACGCCACCGCAGACCCGGTAGAGCGCGCCGGACTTCTCCGGCTGCTCGCCGTCGTGCGGGAACAACCTCAAGCAGAAGTAGGCGAGGGAGAGGAAGAACACCGCCGCGAAGGCGAGGTGCAGGACGCCGGCGGTGCGGTCCCAGGCGGTGACGTCGTGGTCCGGCGTGGTGGGGAACAGCGCCAGCCCGATCGCGCCCAGGCCGGCGACCGTGCTGGCGATGTTGTCGACGTAGTCGTGACCGTAGTAGGCGAGCAGGAACACCCCGACCGCGCACATCGCGCCGACCAGGACGTCCCGGAGATCGGTGTAGTAGTAGCCGCTCAGGGAGCCGATGAGCGGGCCGCCTTGGAGGAGCTGCTTGCCGAGGATGAGGACGAGCGGCAGGGCCAGGCCGATCAGGCCGATGGCGCGCCGGAGGAACAGGTACGAGTGGACGAGGGTGTTCTGCGGGGATGTGGTCGCCGTGGTCATGGCCGCCTCCGGGGGTCACTCAGGAGAATCGGCGTCGAGGTGCCCACGGGTGAGGTTTGTTACCGCGGAGTTGTCCAAGTTCTCAGCTGATCGTTACGGAGTTCGGCGAAGGTGCCGTCGTCGTGGGCGATCGGCGTGAACCCTTCGAGGAACCCGATCCGCGCCCCTTCGGCCGGATCCCAGACTTCGAGCCCGGCTTCGGCGGCGACGTAGAGCAGCCCGCCGTGGGCCCACATCCGTCCGGCCGGACCCGCGAACATCCCGGTGCGGCGCCCGGTCCCGGCGTCGTAGAGCTCGACGCCGTCGAGCATCTCCTGCCAGGAGGCGCCCATGCGCTGGATGGCGACCGTGGTGTCGTCCAGCCAGGCGATCGGCTGGTCCCACTCGCTGCTGCGACCGGGAGTGAGGTGCCGGCCCGTCTCGGCCGCGTGGACATCGCCGGCGAGCCACGCCGCGACGGCCACGACCAGCGGGGCACCCACGGGCATCCAGACCCAGCCGTCCACGACCAGTGACCGCTCGGACGGGCTCACGTGGAGCGCGCCCTGGGTGTAGTCGAGGTAGTGCTCGGGTTCCGGCTCGCCCTTCCGCGGTGCCGCGGTTTCCCGGTCGGTCAGCAGCTCTCCGCCGGGCAGGGTGAACACGTCCAGGCGGTTCCAGTCGGTGCCCGCGACGACCTTGGCCGATTCGCCTTCGCCGAGGAAGGCGAACGGGTAGCGGGTGTGTTCGTTGTCGTTCCGGTCCCGGTCGAGGTCGAGCACGGTCAGCCACTCGTCGAGGTCGACGACGGTGGCGAACCGGCCGTAGTCGGAGACCACCGCGGCGAACCGCCCGTCGCGGGAGGTGTGCAGGCCGCGGCGGGGCCGGTCGGGGAAGTCGCGGATGTCTTCGCAGGTTTCTTCGGGCAGCTCGACCGGCCCGACGAGCCACTGGTCGTCGTCGGTGATCCGCACGAAGCCCTCCGCGGTGAGCGCGAGCCAGTGTCTGGGCATCGGCGCCAGACAGCCGTCGTTCAGCGGCTGCACCGGGCAGGGGCGGGCGGACCAGGTACCGCCGGGTTCCCGGTCCCGCACCAGGATTTCGGGCTCGCCGTGCCAGCCCGCGGGAAAGCTCTTCTGGTCGGCCCGGTCGGCGCAGTTTTCGCAGACGCCGACCAGCGCGGCCGGCGTGCACTTGCCGCAGACGAGGTCGTAACGCGTGCCCACGCCGGTCAGGTGGCGGGTGGACGGGGGAGGTTCTTCGACAGCCAGATGCAAACAGGTGCGCAGGGAGCCGATGCGGCCCGGGTGGCCGCAAGGCAGGGTGTTCATGACTTCAGTGTCACCCTGCCGCGCAACCCGTTTACCCGATGCCCAGGTGTGCCAGCCACCCGCCCTTCGCCGAAATGTCCTCCGCGCCTTCCGTGGCCGACGGCTCGCACAGGAAGCCGGAGACCCGCCTGCCGTCGGCCAGTTCCAGCTTGCCGATGGCCAGGGGCGCCGGGATGCCGGCCACGAACTCGCCGAAGCCGCGCGCCGGCAGGTCCCAGACCTCGGCGGCCACCGACACGCCGCCGGACGCCACCCGCACCAGGCCCGGCTTCGGCGGCACCGTGTCCAGCGCGTACAGCCGGTACGCGGCCGCCGTCGAGACCGCCGACACGAACCGGCCGCCGCGGGAGGTCAGCTCGTGGTTCAGCGGCTGGCCCCTCAGGTGCGCTCCGACCACCACGATCGGGATGCGCGACGAGCGCAGTCCCGCCAAAGCCGCCAGCTTCAGGTCGTCGTGCGGCGCGCCGAGGAACATCACGCCGAACGGGCGGCCGGCCACCGTTCCCGCCGGGACAGCCAGCGCCGACAGCCCGAACAGGTTGGTGGCGTTGGTGAACCGGCCCAGGCGGGCGTTGACCGCCACCGGGTCCGCCGCGACCTCCGCGATCGTCGGGTGCTCGGTCGTCGTCGGGAGCAGGAGTGCGTCGGCGCCCGCCAGCGCCACCAGCGCCGCCGCCCGCAGGCCGGCCAGGGTGGCCTGGTCGGCGAACAGCCGGTGCGCGGGGATGTCCCGGGCCGGGCCGATGATCGAGCGCACGACCGGGTCGACCGCGTCCGGGTGCGCGTCGATGAACTCGCCGACCGCCGTGTACCGCTCGGCGACGAATGCGCCGCCGTACAACAGCTGCGCCGCCTCCAGGAACGCCGAGATGTCCACAGTGGTCACTTCGGCGCCGGCCGCGGCGTAGTCCGCCACCGCCGCGTCGAACGCCTCCGCCCAGCCGGGCGCCAGGGGCCCCAGCTGGTCCGGGGCCGGGACGCCGAGGCGGAACCGTCCCGTGTGGACCTGCGCGGGTTCGGCCAGGCAGGTCAGCGCGAACGACGCCTCCTCGACCGTCCGCGCGAACAGCGAGACGCAGTCGATGCTCGCGCACGCCGGGACGACTCCGTCCGTGGGCAGCAGCCCCGGGGTGGGCTTGAGGCCGACGATCCCGTTGAACGCCGCGGGCACCCGGCCGGACCCCGCGGTGTCCGTCCCCAAGGCGAGATCCACGATCCCCAACGCGACAGCCACCGCGGACCCCGAACTCGACCCGCCGGAAACGTAGGCGGGATCCACGGCGTTGCGCACCGCGCCGTAGGGGCTGCGCGTCCCGACCAGCCCGGTCGCGAACTGGTCCAGGTTCGTCGTGCCGAGCACCAGTGCCCCGGCTGCGCGCAGCCGCGCCACCACCGGCGCGTCGGCCTCCGGCTTGTACGCGTAGTCCGGGCAGCCCGCCGTCGTCGGCAGCCCGGCGACGTCGATGTTGCCCTTGACCGCCACGAGCTTCCCGTACAACGGCAACCCGTGCTCCGGCAGGGCCGCCGCCTCGGCCAGGACGTCGGCTTCCGGCCGGAGGTCGATCCAGATCTCCGGCCGGTCCACCTGCTCGATCCGCCGGTAAGCCGCTCGTACCCGCTCTTCGAGGGCGCTCATCCCAGCACCACCAGCGGCGTGCCGGGGGCCACCTGGTCACCGGGGGACACGAGCACCTCGACCACCTCACCGCTCGCCGGCGCGGGGATCCGCGCCTCGGTCTTCATCGCTTCCAGCGTCACCAGCGACTGCGCGTTCTCGACGCGCTCGCCCGCGGTGACGTCGACCCGCCACACCGTCGCCGCGAAGGGCGCCTCCACGACGTGCCCGCCCGGCGGTGCCTCGACCCGCGCCGGGGGCCGGGTGACCGGCTCGGGCTTCGGGTCGAACTCGCCCGCCGCCGCCCACGCCTGCCGCTCCGCCTCGAACGCCGCCGCCTGCGTCGCCCGGAACTCGGCGATGCTCCCGGCGTTGTCCGCGAGGAACTGCTGGTAGTCCGCCAGGGCGAAGGAGCCCTCGGTGGTGTCGAGTTGCAGCGTCCCGGACGCGCTCTGCGCCCGCAGGTCCAGGAGCTCCTCGGCCGAGACCGGGTACCAGGAGATCCGGTCGAAGAACCGCAGGTTCCACGGCTGGTCCCCGCCGCGCCAGCTATTCCACACCTGGATCGTGCGCCCGACGAACTGGTAACCGCCCGGGCCCTCCATGCCGTAGATGCAGAGGTACGCGCCGCCGATGCCGACGGAGTTCTCCGCCGTCCAGGTCCGGGCCGGGTTGTACTTCGTCGTCACCAGGCGGTGGCGCGGGTCCAGCGGTGTCGCCACCGGCGCGCCGAGGTAGACGTCGCCGAGGCCGAGCACCAGGTACTCCGCGTCGAACACCGTCCGGAACACGTCATCCACACTGGACAGCCCGTTCACGCGCCGGATGAACTCGATGTTCCACGGGCACCAGGGCGCGTCGTCGCGGACGCCGGTCATGTACCGCTCGATCGCCTCGCGGGTGGCCGGGTCGTCCCACGACAGCGGCAGCCGCACGCTGCGGCTCGGCACGACGAGGTCGTGCGTCGGCGGCAGGTCCCGCTCCAGCTCGCGGACCAGCCCGAGGGCCTTGCCGACCGGCAGCGCGTCCGGGTCGACGTGCACCTGCAGCGACCGGATGCCCGGCGTCAGGTCCACGATTCCCGGCACGCCTTCGGTCGTCAGGCGCTCGGCGAGCGCGTGCACCCGCATCCGCAGCGCGAGGTCGAGCGTCATCTCGCCGTACTCGACGAGCAGGTTGTCGTCGCCGCTGCGGCGGTAGGTGACCGACGGCTCCTCGCCGGACGCGGGCATCCGCGCGAGGACACCGCCGTCGTCGCGCGCGGGCCGGCTCGGTTCGACCGCCGAGGCCGGCCGCGTCCGCAGCGCCGCCGCGTGGTCGGTGCCGATCGGCACGAACCGCACGGTGTCACCCGGGCGCAGCTGCCCGAGCTTCCAGCGCTCGCCGGTGGCGACCGTCGCCGGGCAGACGAACCCGCCCAGGCTGGGGCCGTCCGGGCCGAGCAGGATCGGCAGGTCGCCGGTGTAGTCGACGGCGCCGATCGCGTACGGCGTGTCGTGGATGTTCGACGGGTGCAGGCCCGCCTCGCCGCCGTCCGGCCGCGCCCACTTCGGCCGCGGCCCGACGAGCCGGACGCCGGTGCGCGCCGAGTTGAAGTGCACCTGCCAGTCCGTGGCGTAGAACGTGTCGACGTCGTCCGGGGTGAAGAACTCCGGGGCCGCGTGCGGGCCTTCGAGCGCGCCGATCGTCCACTGGGGAGCGAAGTCCGGGCGTTCGGCGGCCGGCACCGGCCCCACGACCGGGTCCGCGGGCGCCGGTCCGGGCCGCAGGACGTCCCCGGCGGCCAGCGCGCGGCCGCCGTGCCCGCCGAACTTGCCCAGCGTGAACGTCGCCGCGCTGCCGAGGAACTCGGGCACGTCGACACCGCCGCGCACCAGGACGTAGCTGCGCAGCCCGGCCGTGCAGGCCCGGACGTCGAGGGTCGCGCCCGCCGGGACCTCGACGGGGGTCCACAGCGGAACCTCGGCGCCGTCGACGAGCACGGTCGTCGGGGCGCCGGTGACGCACACCTCGGTGGCGTGCGAAAACCGGAGCGCGACACCGTCCACAGTGCACTCCAGGCCGGGCGCGCCCTCGGGGTTGCCGAGCGCGAGGTTGCCCAGGCGCAGCGAGAGGTCGTCCATCGGCCCGCTCGGCGGCACCCCGACGGCCCAGTACCCGGTGCGGCCCGGCCAGTCCTGCACCGTCGTCATCGTCCCGCCGCGCGCGACGTCGATCCGCGGCTCCGCGTCCCCGACGTCGTCCAAAGTGGACGTGTCGTGCGCGGCGGCGTCGAATGCCCGGTCGGCGGCCGCCGACCGGAGCTGCCCGAGGTTGGTCTGGACGCCGTCGAACCGGGTCGCGGCGAGCGCTTCCCGGAGGTTCGCCAGCGCTTCGGTGCGGTCGGCGCCGGTGCAGACCACCTTGGCCAGCAACGGGTCGTAGTGCGTGGTGACGGTCGTGCCCGGCTCGACCCAGGTGTCCACGCGGGTGTCCGCGGGCAGGGTGACCCGGGTGACGAGACCCGCGCTCGGCCGGTGCCCGGCGCCCGGGTCTTCGGCGTACACGCGCGCTTCGACGGCGTGCCCGCGCGGGACCGGGGTCGCGCGGAACATCGCGCGGTCGCCCTGGGCGAGGCGGAGCATCCAGGCGACCAGGTCGACGCCGTAGACCGCCTCGGTGACCGGGTGCTCGACCTGCAGCCGGGTGTTGACCTCGAGGAACGCGGCCTCGCCGCGCTCGGCGTCGTAGACGTACTCGACCGTGCCCGCCGAGCGGTACCGCACCGACGAGCACAGTGCGACGGCGGACTCCACCAGGTGCTTCCGGACGTCCTCGGGCAGGTCCGGCGCCGGGCACTCCTCGACGACCTTCTGGTTGCGCCGCTGCAGCGAGCAGTCGCGCGTGCCCAGGGCCAGGACCTCGCCGAAGCCGTCGCCGAACACCTGGACCTCGACGTGCCGCGCGCGGGTCACCAGGCGTTCCAGGAAGACCCCCGAACTGGCGAAGCTCTTGGCGGCGACGCTGCGCACGGTGTCCCAGGCGGCGCGCAGCTCGTCCGGCGACGCGCAAGCGCGCATCCCGATCCCGCCCCCGCCGCCGGTCGCCTTGAGCATCACCGGGTAGCCGATGTCCTCCGCACGGGCCAGCGCTTCGTCCACATCGGACAGCAGACCGGTGCCGGCGAGCAGGGGGACGCCGGCCGCGATCGCCGCTTCGCGCGCGGTGTGCTTGCTGCCGAACACTTCCAGGTGTTCCGGCGACGGCCCGGCGAAGGCGATCCCGGCGTCTTCGCAGGCCCGCGCGAACGCCGCGTCCTCCGAAAGGAACCCGTAGCCGGGGTGGATCGCGTCGCAGCTGGTGTCGAGCGCGGCCCGGATGATGGCGTCGGCCCGCAGGTAGCTCTCCGCCGCGGGCGCCGGGCCGAGCCGGACGGCCCGGTCGGCCAGCCGGACGTGCGGGGCGAGGCGGTCGGCGTCGGAGTGCACCGCGACGGTCTCGAGACCCAGTTCCTTCGCGCTGCGCAGGATCCGGACCGCGATTTCGCCGCGGTTGGCGACGAGCAGCCTCACGCGCCGACTCCCGGGGAGATGACGACCATCCGCACCGGCGTCGGGTCGAACCCGTTGCACGGGTTGTTGATCTGCGGGCAGTTCGAAACGAGCACCAGCACGTCGGTCTCGGCGCGCAGCCGGACTTCCAGGCCCGGCGCGGAAATGCCGTCGACGATGCCGAGTGTGCCGTCTTCTTCGACCGGCACGTTCATGTACCAGTTGACGTTGCTGACCAGGTCGCGCTTGCCGAGGCCCCACTTGGCGCCCTCGATGAGGAAGTTTTCGACGCAAGCGTGCTGGTAGCGGGTGTGCTGGCCGTAGCGGAGGCTGTTGGACTCCTTGCTGCACGCGCCGCCGAGCGTGTCGTGGCGGCCGCAGGTGTCGGCGACGACGGTGAGCAGCGGCGCGCCTTCCTGAGTGCGCAGGACGCTGCCGGTGGTCAGGAAGATGTTGCCCTGCGCGGCGATCGTCGCGGCCGCGCTGTAGCGCTTGGCGGTGTCGTTCGCGTCGTAGCAGAGGAAGTCGACGGCCTGGTTGCCGCCGAGGTCGATGATCGCCAGCTCCTGGCCCTGCTGCAGCACCGTCGAGTACGGCGCCCGCGCGGGAACGTCGACGCTGACTTCCAGCTGGGATTCGTAGGCCGTGCTCATGCGATCCCCCGTGCGGTCAGGTAGTCGGCGGTGTTCTCGAACGCGCGCTGCGCTTCCGGCGTGTGGGTCCATTCCGGACTGTCCGGGGTGGTCGGCCGGTCGCGCCAGGCGAGGACTTCGAGCTTGGTCACGGTGTAGTCCGGCCGCGGGTCGACCGGGTGGGCGACGTTCGCGATCAGCACGATCGACGGGATCTCGATCCGTAGGTCGACCGACCGGCCGGCGCCCGCGGAACCGGTGAACTCCAGGCCGCCCTCCGGCTGGACCCGCACCCCCTGGAAGAAGGACAGGCTCGGCGGCAGATCACGCGGCCCGAGGCCGTTCTTGGCCGCCGCCAGGGTGAGCAGCGGCAGCCCGGCGGGGGAGGGGCTTTCCGGGGCCCCGTCGCCGTAGCGCTCAATGTTGGCGTCCACAGTGGACGTTCCGCAGAGCGCGTCGTGCTGCCCGCTCGAATCCGCGACGATGGTGGCGAGCACCCGCGCCTGGTCCGACAGCAGCGCCACCGACTCGCCGAGGTAGGCGTTCCACTGCACCTTGACGGTGTCCGCGACGTTCAGCCGCTCCCACGGCCCGTCGGCGT
This sequence comes from Amycolatopsis sp. NPDC003861, assembly GCF_053605405.1. Classification (NCBI taxonomy): domain Bacteria; kingdom Bacillati; phylum Actinomycetota; class Actinomycetes; order Pseudonocardiales; family Pseudonocardiaceae; genus Amycolatopsis; species Amycolatopsis sp. NPDC003861. Next base: position 25,375 of record NZ_JBSGJD010000026.1, on the reverse strand, counting down.
TGAACAGCAGCAGGTGCGCGCAGGCGTCGCCGTCGACGTCGGTCAGCCGCAGCCGCGTGCCGCGGGCCAGCACCTTGTGCGTGTACCCGCCGCCGGCCACGGTTTCGGCCCAGGTCAGCGTCTCGGGGGCGACCTCGGCCGGCGGCGCGGGCCAGGTGCTCGCCGGGATCGACGGCATCGTGTCGACCACGGTGCCGGCCTGGGCGCGGGCGTGGTCGCGCGCTCCGTGGGGCGTCGCGGTGGTGCTCATGGTCGTCCTCTCTCAGGTCGCGGGTTCGAGGGCGGGAGCGGGACGCAGCCGCAGCCAGCAGAGCCAGCCGATCACCAGTGCGCCGCCGACGAACTCTATCGGGAACAGGAGCATCCAGGGGGAGCCCGAACCGGCGAGATCGTAGATCTCCGCACGTGGCCAGGCGATGTTCACGATCATGCCGATTCCGTACAGAACGGCTGCTCCGTTCAGCGGTACGCCCCAGCGCCCGAGCGAGAACCGGCCCGGCTCGGCCGGGACCCGCCCGCGCAGCCGCTGCACCAGCAGCGGCCCGGTCACCAGCAGGTAGGCCAGGTAGACGACGACCACCGACGTCCCGGTGATCGTGCTGAACAGCGTCGGGTTGCCGACGTTGAGCAGCAGCAGCCCGATGGCGAGCGCGCCGGACAGCAGCGCGGGCGCGACCGGCGTCCCGGTGCGCGGGCTGACCCCGGCGAGGCGGGTGGACGCGGGGAGCGCGCCGTCGCGGGCCATCGCGTAGATCAGCCGGACGGTGCCGGTCTGGATGGTGAGCGTGCAGACGACGACGGCGATCGCGACGTCGGCGAGGAAAACCCGGCCGAGGGTGTCGCCGAAGACGGCGGTGATCACGTACGGCAGGCCCTTGCCGGCGAGCTGCCCGTCGGTGAGGCTCGGCGCGGCCATCAGCGCGGTGACGACCACGGCGAGGCCGCCGATCCCGGAGACGAGCACGGCCCGCAGCACCGCCCGCGGTGCCGTCCGGCGCGCGTCCTTCGTCTCCTCCGCGACCGACGCGGCGGTGTCGAAGCCGTAGAGGACGTACGCCGCCATGAGCGCCGAAGCGAGCACGCCACCGATCCCGGCGCTCGTACCGGGTGCGTCGTGCAGCACCACCTGCGGGCCGCGGACGGCGAACAGGAGCAGCCCGGTGATGAGGACGACGACGCCGAGCAGTTCGGCCGCGACGCCGACGTCGTTGATCCGCGCCATCAGGCGGACCCCGCCGGCGTTGACGGCGGTGGTGAAGACGAGCAGCACGGTGCCGAGCAGCACGGCGTTGGCCGCGCCGGTCGGCGACGTCACCGAACTGTCGCCGCCGACGAACTGGAAGCCGTCCCACACCGACGGCAGGACGACCTGCAGCGCGATCGCGGCCGCGGCGAGGGCGACGATGCAGCCGATCAGCATCATCCAGCCGGCGAGCCAGCCCAGGAAGCCTTTGCTGAGCTGTTTCGCCCACTGGTACACGGATCCGGCGAGCGGGTAGCGGGCGGCGAGTTCGGCGAAGTTGAGCGCGACCAGCAGCTGGCCGGCCAGGACGACCGGCCACGTCCAGAAGAAGAGCGGGCCGCCGAAGGTGTAGCCGAACCCGAAGAGCTGGAAGACGGTGGTGAGGATGGAGACGAAGGAGAACCCGGCGGCGAAGGCGGAGAACCCGCCCAGCGACCGGCGGAGCTCCTGGCGGTAACCGAAGGCGGCGAGTTCGTCGGGTGGCGTCATGCGGGCTCCTTGTTTCGATCGCTCGACAGAAATTAGGTCTTCGCCGCGACGCGATGATCTCCGCCGTGTTAGGGCGCGGTTAACGGCCGGATCGACCCGGCGTCAATGACGACATCCGGGCGTAACCGCACCGCCGTGCGCGTGTCGCCGCCGGAGACCTGGCAAGATCACGTCCGTGGTCAAAGGGTCGGGAGTCGGCAGGCCGAGGGCGAGCGGAGCGGCGGCGAACCGTCCCGACGCGCGCCAGGCCGTGCTCGACGCGGCGGGCGAGTTGTTCACCGGAGCCGGGTACGCGGCCACGACGACGAGGGCGATCGCCGAACGCGCGGGCTTGCGCCAGGCGTCGCTCTACTACCACTTCCCGGCGAAGGAAGACATCCTCGCGGCGTTGCTGGCGGAGACGGTCCGCCCGTCCCTCGCGCTGGCGGCGCGCCTCGTGGCCGGAGAGGCCCCGGCGGCGGTCCGGCTGTGGGCGCTGGCGTACGCGGACATCGGCCTGCTGGGCGGTGCGCGGCACAACCTGGGCGCGTTGTACCTGCTGCCGGAGGTCGGATCCCCGAACCTGGCCCGTTTCCGCACCGAGCGCGCGGAGCTGAAGGCGGCGTACGGCCGGCTCGTGGCGGCTTCCGGTGTCGCGCCGGCGGCGGTCGGAATCCGGACGGACCTGGTGTTCGGGTTGGTGGAGAGCATCGCGGTGATCCGGCGGGACGACCCGGCGCTGGACGTCGAAGCCCACGTGCGCGAGGGCGCCGACGGGGTGGTCCGCCTGGTGGGCGTGGGCGAGCCGACGGACGAGCTGCGGGCGGAGGCGCACGCGCTGCTGGCGGCCCTGGCGGAATGAGCGTCGACCGGCTCCGGGGCGAGATCGCCTGGCTGCACGCGAAGCTGCAGCGCCGCCGTCGCCAGGACGACCAGACAGCGCTCGAGCTGCGCGGCGAGATCGCGGACCGGCTCGCGGAGCTGCGCGACCCGGAGACGGAGCCGTGGCTGCGCACGCTGGTGGCGGACCAGACCCGCGTGTTCGGCGCACGCCACCACGCGACGCTGGCGTCCTGGTTCCTGATCGCCGCACGCTGCTCGCAGACCGGCCGGGTGGACGAGGCACTGGAGCTGTTCGCGTCGGTCCGTTCGGCGTATGCGTACGTCCGCGGACCGGACCACGATTCGGTGGCGCACTGCACGTACGCGATCGGGACCGCACTGGCCGACGCGGGCCGGTACGCGCCGGCGATCGAAGTCTTCCGGTCCCTGGGCAGCACGGACTGCACGTCCGACATCGCCCGGGCCCAGATCGAGCTGGCGAGGTTCGACGAGGCCGAGCAGACGTTGCGCGCGGCCCCACCCGAGTGGGCGTCGGTGGCCGGGTTCCTGCGCACGACGATCCAGGCGGAGCTGGGTGCCCCGGGCCCGCTGGTCGATGGAATGCGAGCCCAGCTGGCCGAGGGAACGGACGACGGGGAGGCGGCCCGCATGTGGCTGTCGTACGGACTGCTGCTGGCGGGAGAGCCGGAGGAAGCGGCGGAGCTGGCAGCGTCCGTGGTGGCGGCGAGGGTGGCGCACCCGGGCCCGGAGGACCGTCAGACGTGGGAGGCGAGAGTGCTCTTGAGCCGAGCGCTGGCGGAGACGGACCGCCTGGAGGACGCGGAGCACTACGCACGAGCGGCCCTGGCCTCGGCCCCGTTGCCCCCGGGACACCCGGACCTGCTGCACGCCTTGACCACGGTGGCCCGGGTGCACGCCCGACGAGGGGAGTGGCCGGAAGCGGTGGAGTCGTACGAATTCGCGGTGGAGGGCTTCGAGGCTGTGCTGGGGCCAGGGCACCCGCAGACGACGAAGACGGCCGAGGCACTGGCGAAAGCCAGAAGCCAAGCGACCTAACGAGACCCGCAACTACCGAGCAGATTGCTGATGATCCGGGAAAGCTCCCGCATCGTCCGCATCCCGAGCTGCATGGACTGAGCCCCCACCCGCAACGGCCGGATCGCCGCGCGCAACGGCGCGTTGATCGCCTCGAGCGGCCGGATCTGCGTCAGGAATTCCGTGATCCGCGCTTCCAGTTCCATCAGCCCGGTCAGCATTTCGACGAATTCGTCGTATTCGCGGCGGGCGCGGTCCAGCAGTTCCGGGGTCATGTGCGAATCCATCAGGCGCATGTACGAGCGGATCGTCGCGTCGGTTTCCGCGACGGTCGCTTCGAACGCCGTGCCGACCTGCTGGATGTTGACGGCCATCGGCTTGATCGTGTCGGCCGCGCGGACCACCCGGGCTTTGATCGCCTCCGGCGCCAGCCCGGCGACTTCGCCGGTCACCTGGCGCATTTCCTCGGCGAGGTCGTCGAGCGAGTGGCTGATCGCGTCGAACTGCCGCTCGAGCAGCTCGCCGATCTTCGTGAGGTTTTCCTTGTATTCCTGCAGTCCGGGGCCGTCTTTCTCGGGGGTGTGCCCTTCGAGCAGCAGCCGGTCGCACTTCTTGAGCTTTTCCAGCGCGGCCTCCGCGGAACGGATCGCCTTGATCAGCCGGTCGGCCACCAGATCCATGGCACGCCGCCATTCCGCGGTGCCCGCGCCGGCCAGCACCGCCTCCTTGATGTCGACGTACTGCAGCTTTTCGATGATCCGGATGTTGGCGTCGTCGCTCTGGCCGGTGACGAGCTCGTGCCCGAGCACGATCAGCGGCAGGATCAGCTGGGTGAGGCCGAGCTCGTTCGCCTTGGCGTAGAACGCGGTCAGCTCTTCCCGGCAGGCGCTGCTTTCGTAGAAGTAGTTCATCGAGATGGCCGGGATGAACACCATGGCGGCGTTGAGGCCGTCCTGGATCTTCGTCCGCCAGTCCTCGCCCCAGCCGATGCTTTCGCGGTCCACGAACACTTCGATCTTGCGTCCGTGCGCCGAAGCGCAGAACTTCTCCAGCGAATACTTGAGCGGTGTGACGAAGTTCAGAAAGCTGTCATCTTCGTGCGTGAAGCTGAGAAAGCATTGCACGGCAGGCTGATCGGACATGAAATCGGGCATCGGTGACCTTCGGGCGGTGCGGCGTTTCCGGCGCAGCCTAGGGCAGCCGGTGTCCGGCACAGCACGATTCCGGGAACTGTCCCGGATCTGTCCGTTCAGGCCGCGGTGGTCTGCAACGCCTTGCTCAACGCCGCCACGGTCAGCTCGACCTGCCACGGCCGCGCGCCACCCGCGCGCAGGACCTCCGCCACCGAGTCCTCGTCCGTCTCCGCCGGCGGCCGCCAGCACGTCCGGCGCACCAGATCCGGCAGCAGCAGGTTCTCCACCGGCAGCCGCCGGTCCTCCGCGATCGCCGTCAGCGCCGCCCGCGCGGCGGACAACCGGGCCGCCGCGTCCGGGTCCTTGTCCGCCCAGCGGTTCACCGGCGGTGGCCCGTCGGTCGGCTGCGAGGGCGAAGGCAGCTCGGACGCCGGCAGCGCCCGGGCCGCCTGGAGGTGCCGGAGCCAGCTCGCCGTGTACTTCCGCTGGACGCGGCCGCTGAACACCGGCAGCGCCTGCAGCTCTTCGACCGTCTTGGGCTCCGCCGTGACCGCGTTGATGATCGCGCTGTCCGGCAGGATGCGGCTCGGGGCGCGGTCGCGCTTGCGGGCGAGCTCGTCGCGGGCCTGCCACAGCTCGCGGACCGCCGCGAGCCCGCGCGGGCTGCGGATCTTGTGGACCCCGGACGTCCGGCGCCACGGCTCGGCGCGCGGGGGCGGCGGCGGGGCCGTCCGCACGTTCTCGAACTCCTGACGCGCCCACTCCAGCTTGCCCTGGGCGCCCAGCTCCGCTTCCAGCTTTTCCCGCAGCTGGACGAGCAGCTCGACGTCGAGGGCGGCGTAGTTCAGCCAGTCGACCGGCAGTGGCCGCTTCGACCAGTCGGCCGCGCTGTGGCCCTTTTCGAGGGTGTACCCCAGCAGCAGCTCCACCAGCGTGCCCAGCGCGACGCGTTCGTAGCCCGCCAGCCGGCCGGCCAGCTCGGTGTCGAACAGCGCCGCCGGGTGCAGGCCCAGCTCGGCGAGGCAGGGGAGGTCCTGGGAGGCCGCGTGCAGCACCCACTCCAGGTCGTTGAGGACGTCGCGCAGCGGCTGGAGGTCGTCGGCCAGCGCGATCGGGTCGATCAGCACCGTGCCGGAACCCTCGCGGCGCAGCTGCACGAGGTAGGCCTTGGGCCAGTACCGGTAGCCGGACGCGCGTTCGGTGTCGACGGCGACCGCGCCGGTGCCCGCGGCGAGCTTCGCGCAGGCGTTGGCCAGCGCGGCAGCATCGGTGATCACCGGGGGCGTGCCCTCGGCGGGTTCGCGTAGCAGCACGGGGCCGCCCGTGGACTCGATCTCCATCCCGGTGTCCTCGGCCTCTGTGCTTCCCATGGTTGACGACCCTACGGGACGGGCATACCGCGCCTGGTCTGCCCGCCCCGCAGGGCTGTTCGCTTGCGTCAGCGGATCACGCCGGCTCGCATGGCCAGCGCCACCATCTGGGCCCGGTCGCCCGTGCCGAGCTTGCGCCCGATCCGGGACAGGTGGGACTTGACGGTGAGGGCGGAGAGCGAAAGCTCCTCGCCGATCTCCTTGTTGGACTGCCCGTCGGCGACCAGCTGGAGCACCTCCACCTCACGAGCGGACAGCTCGCGCGGGGTGTTGTCGGTGCCCGCGACGCGGGTCCCGGTGGCCAGCACCGGAGCCACGCTCGGGTCGGCGTAGACGCCGCCCTCGAGCACGCGCCGCACGCCGTCGGTCACCACGACCGGCGACGCGGACTTCAGCAGGTACGCCTGGGCCCCGGCCTGGAAGGCCGAGCGGACCGCGTACGGGTCGTCCGAGGATGCGAGAACGACCACGCGCGGCCAGCCGTGGCTACGGAGTTCCGTAACCAGCTCGATGCCGCTGCCGTCCGGCAGTCCGAGATCGAGGATCGCCAGGTCACAAGGCCCGGTGGCCTGTGCTCGCGCCCTCGCCTCGGCCACCGTGGCGGCTTCGTGGACGGTCCCCGCACCCATCTGTGCGAGTCTTGCTGCGATTGCCTCCCTCAACAGCGGGTGGTCATCGACCACCAGTACCGAAAAGAGCTCTTCCCGCGGGTGCGGAACCATGCTCGCCGGCAACGCGCCGGCTGGCGTGGATCGGACGGCCTGAGAAATGCCGACGGTAGCCACGTCACTACCTCCCTGGAGTCGGTCGTGCCCCCCGACCGGCACCGGGACCTTCGGCCGTTCAGCCGCGCCAGCTTTAGACCGAAAGTGGTGTCGTCGAAGGCACTGTAGCCGTCCTGAGGCCGTTGCGGGGGGATCGAATGGGTATCTATCTCAAACGAACAGTCACTCAGTGGGTTCGTAGTAACACGATCGGGCTAGTACACGGCCGGTTGCTAACGGATAGCCCAGTGAACACGATGCAAAGGAGTTACCGGCGCCCAAATGGCCGTGCAGATGAGGCGTGCAGCTTCCGGTGCGCCTAGTGACGAGGGGCCGGATGGGCTCCCCCAACCCTCGGAAAGTGGCTCCGGCCGGGGCTTGATCAACTCGGCTCGGAGGTGTCCGCGGGCCTTCGCGCCCGCTTGTCGGGGCCGGGATCTGTGACTGTCCGTGTCTGTCGCAGGGTGACGACGGCTTCGGATCCCCGATTTGATCTTGTAGCGGTGCGTGACCGCGGGGAGTCACGAACGAGGAGACGTGAAACGGCCTCACGGACCGCGGCGGGCTGTCCGGGGTGCTCCGAGGTCATCCGGGCCGTTCCGGGCGTCAGGCGGCGCCTGAGGCCCCGATAACGAAATGAACGGCGTTCAGCGGACGTGAATTTTGCTCACATCCGTACAAGTCGTGGTCCCGGGGCGACGCTCGGCGACCGGCCGTTGCCGATTCGTTGCCGAAGATCGCCCGGACAGCCGTGTGTCGCGGGTTCAGGAGCCCTGACGCTGCTCGAACAGGGCCACCCCGACCGGCGGCAGGCCGACGACGCTCGCCATCACCTGGCAGAAGGCCTGCCCGTGGGGCAGCAGCCCGGCGTCCGTCGGCGTCCACGACGCCCGCAGCTCCAGGTCGTCGGTGCGAGCCGGGCCGGAGATGTCGCCGAAGCGGGCCGACGACGTCTCCGTCACCGTGCCGCCCAGCGCCTTCCAGTTCGCCCCGGACACCTCCAGGGCGTCGGTGAGCCACGACCAGCCGACGGCTGGTAGGAACGGGTCGGTCGCCAGCTCCCGGTCCAGCTCCGCGCGCACGTACATGACGAGGCGCAGCACGCCGTCCCAGCCGTCCTGGCCGTCCGGGTCGTGCAACAGGACCAGCCGGCCCGAGGCCAGCACGTCGGCCGGCCCCGCCACTTCACAGCTGACCGCGTACGACCACGGGGCGAGCCGCTGCGGGGCGCGCATCGGCTCCAGCAGCACCTCCCGGCGGGGCCGGACGGACTGCAGCGCCGCGACTGCTTCGCGGAAGAGCTCGGGCACTGGCGTCATCGCGGTCACGCTTCGACTTTAGGGCGGGCACGGCCTGTTGCGGGCGCAGGCGCGCCGAGGAACGGGCCCGCCTCGGCTCGTGGCACGATTGACGGCGATGTCTCAGACCACGCCCCTGCCGCGCCCGGCCGCCCCGGCCGCCCGCCGCGAGCTGCCCGAAGCCCCGTTCCTGGCCGCTGCGCGCGGCGAACGCCCGGCGCGCACGCCCGTCTGGTTCATGCGCCAGGCCGGTCGCTCGCTGCCCGAGTACCGCGCGCTGCGCGAGGGCGTGCCGATGCTCGACGCGTGCTTCGACCCGGAAATGCTCGCCGAGATCACGCTGCAGCCGGTCCGCCGCCACGGCGTCGACGCGGCGATCCTCTTCAGCGACATCGTGGTCCCGCTCAAGGCCGCCGGGGTCGACATCGACATCGTGCCCGGCACCGGCCCGGTGGCCGCCGCGCCGGTGCGCGACCTCGACGCCGTGAAGGCCCTGCCCGAACTCCAGCCCGAGCAGGTTGCGAAGGTCGCCGACGGCGTCCGGCTGCTCGTCGAGCGGCTCGGCGACACCCCGCTGATCGGCTTCGCGGGTGCGCCGTTCACGCTGGCCAGCTACCTCATCGAGGGCGGCCCCAGCCGCAACCACGAGCACACCAAGGCGCTGATGCACTCGGACCCGGCGCTCTGGCACGAGCTGGCCGGCCGGCTGGCCGACGTCGCCCTGACCTTCCTGCGCGCGCAGCTCGACGCCGGCGTCGACGCGGTCCAGCTGTTCGACTCCTGGGCCGGGGCGCTGTCCGAGCGGGACTACCGCGAGTTCGTCCTGCCGCACTCGGCGAAGGTCCTCGCGGGTGTCGCGGAGTACGGCGTGCCGCGGATCCACTTCGGCGTCGGCACCGGTGAGCTCCTCTCCGCGATGCGGGACGCGGGCGCGGACGTCGTCGGCGTCGACTGGCGGATCCCCCTGGACGAAGCCGTGCGGCGCCTGGGCGGCCGCGCGGTCGTGCAGGGCAACCTCGACCCGGCGCTGCTGCACGCCTCCTGGCCGGTGCTCGAAGCCGAGGTCCGGCGGATCGTCGCCGAGGGCAAGGCGGCCGACGGCCACATCTTCAACCTCGGCCACGGCGTGCTGCCGGGCGTCGACCCGGACGTGCTGACCCGCGTGGTCGGGCTGGTGCACGAGCTGTGAAGCGCGTCGCGGTCGTCGGCGGCGGCGTCTCCGGGCTGACCGCGGCGTACCGGCTGCGGCGCCTGCTCGGCGCGGACGCCGTGATCACCGTCTTCGAGAAGACGACGGCGCCGGGCGGGAAACTGCGCACCGCCGAGCTCGCCGGCGTGCCCTACGACGTCGGCGCCGAGGCCTTCCTCGTCCGCCGTCCCGAGATGCTCGGCCTGGTCCGCGAGCTCGGGCTCGACGTGGTGAACCCGACGAAGGCGCGCGCGAAGATCCACGCGGGCGGCGCGGTCACCGGGCTGCCCCCGGGCACGGTCATGGGCGTGCCGGCGTCCGCCGAGTCGGTGGCCGGCGTGCTGTCCGAGGCCGGACGGCGGGCGGTCGAGGCCGAGGCGTCGCTGCCCGAACTGCGGCTGCCGGGCGGGGACGTGCCGCTCGGGCCGCTGCTGCGCGAGCGCTTCGGCGACGAACTGGTGGACCGGCTGGTCGACCCGCTGCTCGGCGGGGTCTACGCGGGCGGCGCCGACGGTCTCGGCCTGCGCGCGACCATGCCCGGCCTGGCTTCCGCGCTGGCGGCGGGCGCGGGCTCGCTGACCGCGGCGGCCGCCGCCCAGCTGCCCGCGAACCCGTCGACGGCGCCGGTGTTCGGCACCGTCCCGGGCGGCCTGGGCGCGGTGATCGACCGGCTCACCGCGGAATCCGGCGCCGAGCTGCGCACCGGCCTGCCGGTGTGCGAGATCGAGCGGCACGGCGACGGCTGGCGGCTGCGCATCGGCGCGGCACCGACCGCGCACGCGCCGGCGGACAACACCTTCGAAGCCGACGCGGTCGTCCTCGCGGTTCCGGCACCCTCGGCCCGCCGGCTGCTGGCCGACCTCGTCCCGGCAGCGTCGGCGGCGTTCGGCGAGGTCGAACTGGCGTCGATGGCGGTCGTGGCGCTGGCCCTGCCGCCCGGCACGGCGCTCCCGGAGGCGTCGGGAATCCTGATCGGCGCCGGCGAAAGCGACGCTTCGGGCCAGCCGTACGCGTCGAAGGCCTTCACCTTCTCCTCGCGGAAGTGGGCGCACTTCGGCACCGGCCCGGTCCTGGTCCGCGGCTCGGTCGGCCGGTTCGGCGAGCCGGGCGCACTGCAGTTCGACGACGTCGAGCTCGTGCGCGTGGTCCGCGACGACCTCGCCCGCCTGACCGGCATCACGGCGGCCCCGATCGAGACGCTGGTGACGCGGTGGGGCGGCGGGCTGCCGCAGTACGGCACCGGGCACCTCGACCGCGTCGAGCGGATCGAGAAGGCGGTCGCGGAGGTGCCGGGCCTGGCGATCGCCGGGGCGACCCTGCACGGCGTCGGCCTGCCGGCCTGCGTGGCGACGGCGGAAGCGGCGGCACAGCGGATCGCGGCGCAGCTGTCCGCGTGAGTGCGCTCACCTGACCCGTGGCGGCGGCCGCGTCGCCGCGGTGACAGGATGGAGCCATGGCGCGGGTCAACTACAACGAGCTCAACGACACCATCCGCTACACCACCTGGTCGGTCTTCCGGATCGAACCGGGACGGCTGGGCGAGGACCGCGGGGCGGCCGGGCGCGAGACGACCGAGTACCTCGACGGCCTGGAGGCCAAGGGCGTCACCGTGCGGGGTGTCTACGACCTCTCCGCGCTGCGCGCCGACGCCGACTTCATGATCTGGTGGCACGCCGAGGAGATCGAGCAGGTCCAGGCCGCCTACGCCGGGTTCCGCCGGACGCCGCTGGGCCGCGCGTCGACGCCGGTCTGGAGCCAGACCGCGCTGCACCGGCCCGCCGAGTTCAACAAGAGCCACATCCCGGCGTTCCTGGCCGGCGAAGAGGCCCGCAAGTACATCTGCGTCTACCCGTTCGTGCGGTCCTACGAGTGGTACCTGCTGCCGGACGCCGACCGCCGCAAGATGCTCGCCGACCACGGCAAGGAAGCCCGCGACTACCCGGACGTCCGCGCGAACACCGTCGCGTCGTTCGCGCTGGGCGACTACGAGTGGATCCTCGCCTTCGAGGCCGACGAGCTGCACCGGATCGTCGACCTGATGCGCCACCTGCGCGGCACCGAGGCGCGGCTGCACGTGCGCGAGGAGATCCCGTTCTACACCGGCACCCGCGTGCCGCCCGCCGAGCTCGTCGCGGCTCTCCCGTAGTGCGCGACGTAGTCGAGGGTGTCTGGGACACCCTGACCGGGTCTTCGCCGGGGCCGTTCGAGCTGACCGGGACCGAGGACGTGCTGCCCGGGCCGTACCGGGTCGCGGCGGCCGCCACGGCCTCGGTGGCCGCGGCCACCCTGGCGGCCGGCGAGATGCTCCGGGTGCGTGACATCGAACCCGGCGTGGTCACGGCGGACACGCGCCACGCGGCGGCGGCGTTCCGGAGCGAGCAGCTGCTGCGGGTGGACGGCGTCGGCGCCGAGCCCGTCTGGGCACCGCTGTCGGGCGACTACCGCGCGGCCGACGGCTGGGTGCGCTTGCACTGCAACTACCCGCGTCACGAAGCGGCGGTGTGCTGGGGCCTGGGCGTGCCCGGGGCCCGCGAGGCCGTCGAGAAGGCGGTCGCCGGACGTCCGGCGCGCGAGGTGGAGCACGCCGTCGTCACCGCCGGGGGAGCGGCCGCCGAGCTGCGGTCGCCGGCGGACTGGGCCGCGCATCCCCAAGGGCAGGCAGTGGCTTCGCTGCCGCTGGTTTCAGCGTCCCCGGTCGCCGACGCGCCGAAGCGGACGTTGTTCTACTCGGACCGGCCGCTGGGCGGCATCCGGGTGCTGGAGCTGACCCACGTCCTCGCGGGCCCGGTGGCCGGCCGGGTGCTGGCCGCGCACGGCGCCGACGTCCTGCACGTCGGGGCGGCGCACCTGCCGCGGGTCGAGGCGCTGGTGCGGGACACGAACCAGGGCAAGCGCTCGGCGTTCGTCGCCCTGGACACCGAGGGCGGCCGCGCGCGGCTGAAGAAGCTGATCAGCCGGGCGGACGTGCTGGTGCAGTCGTTCCGCCCGGGAGCGCTGGAGCGCATCGGCTTCGGGCCTGCGGAGCTGGCCGAGCTGCGGCCGGGCTTGGTGATCGCGGACCTGAGCGCGTACGGCTGGGAAGGCCCGTGGGCCCGGCGGCGCGGGTTCGACAGCCTGGTCCAGATGTCGAGCGGCATGGCGTTCGGCGATCCTCCCTCGCCGCTGCCGGTCCAGGCCTTGGACCACGCCACCGGCTGGCTCACGGCGGCGGCGGTGATGACGGCGTTGCGCCGGCAGGTGGACGAGGGCGGGACCTGGCGGGCCCGGCTCTCGTTGGCGGGAACGGGCCGGTGGCTGGATTCCCTGGGCCGCAAGGATTCGGCTTCGGCTTCGGCCGACGTCGACTACGGCGATCTGCTCGAGGAAGCGGACAGCGGGTACGGGCGGATGACGCGGGTGCGAATGGCCGGCGGCCTGCCGGGCGCGCAGCCGCACTGGGAGTTCGGGACGCGGCCGCCTGGAGTCGACAAACCGACCTGGACGCCCTGAGGCAGCACCCACTCTGGGGGCCGGCAGTGTTGGCTGCTGCTGCGCGGCGGAAGCGGTCTGCCGGGCTTCGACCGGAAGGTGCGGCTTACGTTGTCTTGGTGCGGTGCCCACCACCCCGAAGCCGGATTGTGACTACGGCCGGTGGTACCGCGTCAAGGCGGGAAAGCGTGCCTTGACCCGGCACCACCGGCCGTGTTCGGGCTTCGGATCGGGGTGGTGGGGCGGGTCTGGGTGGGGTGCGGGTTTTGCGGGCCGCGCGCCGTTCGGGGTGGCGGGGCAGGCCTGGCGGAATTGTGGATCAGCGGCGCCGGAGGCGGTCCACCAGGCGCCGCTTCGGTTTGGGCAAATGGCCGCCCTCGATCAGCCACGTCACGAACTCGTCCGCGTACGCCCCTGAGCGCTCGGTCGCCTTCTTCGGCCGGGCCGTGTTGAACTGCGCGAACAGCGGGCCGAACCGCTCGCCGAGGGCCTCCGCCAGCTCGGGCCGCTGGTAGGCCAGCACTCGACCGTGCTTCCTCCGCAGCACCCCGGCCTCCACCCGCAGCCGGGCCGGGTCGAAACCCGGCGGTGGCGGGCCGTCGGCCAACAGTGCCTGCAGCAGCTCCGCCTGGCGCCGGGCCAGGTCCGCGCGGGTCACCGCGCCACCGCCGTGCGCAACGCCGCCAACTCCGCCGCCAGTTCGTCGTCGGTCGGGTAGTCGTCGTCGCGCTCCAAAAGCACGCCCGGCGGGTCGGTCCGGCGGCGGAGTTCCGTCAGCAAAGCCAGCACCTCCGGCAGCACCGGGTGCGCGTGCGTGTCGTGGTAGACGCCGTCGCGCTCGATGCCGCCCGCCATGTGGACGTACGCCAGCCTCTCCCAGGGGATGCCGTCCAGGAACGCCACCGGGTCCGTGCCGATGTTGCGGGCGTTCGCGTACAGGTTCGCGACGTCGATGATCAGCCGGCAGTCCGTGCGCTCGGTCAGCTCGGTGAGGAACTGCTCCTCGGTCAGCTCGGCGTCCGGCCAGTCGAGCACCGCGGCGATGTTCTCCAGCGCCAGCGGGACGTCCACGATGGACTGGGCCAGCCGCACGTTCGCCACCAGCACCTCCAGGGCCTCGCGGGTGCGGGGGAGCGGCATCAGGTGCCCCGAGTCGAGCCCGCCCGCGCGCACGAAACACACGTGGTCGCTGACCAGCGGCGCATCCAGCGCCCGCGCGATCTCCGCGAGGTGCTGGACGCGCCCGGTGTCCAGGGGCTCGGCCCCGCCGAGGGACAGCGAGACCGCGTGCGGCAGCACCGGCAAGCCTCGCTCGCGCAGCGCCACCAGCGTCTCCGGGAGGTGGTCGGCGTGCAGGTTCTCGGCGACGACCTCGACCCAGTCCACGCCCGGCAGCCGCGCGATGGACAGGTCGAGCTCGTGCCGCCAGCCGATCCCGATGCCCAGCTCACCCACCGCAACCCCCTCCGCCGCCGCACGACGAACCACACGAAGAACCGCTGCTGCACGACGAGCTCGAGCACGACGACCCGCTGCTGCACGACGAACCCGACGAGCCACCGCCCCCGTAGGACGTCACCGGCGGGGCCAGCGCCGCGCTGAGCTCCTCGTCCGGGTACATCGCCCAGCCGCCGAGGGCGACCGCGGCCGCCGCCCCGCCGAGCAGGACGCCGCCGGCCAGCATGCCGGCCGGGACCGGCCCGCTCGCCGCGGCCCGGGCTTGGCCCAGCAGGCGGTGGCCCGCCGCCGACGGCTGCCGGGCGCCCGTCTTCGACCGGCGGACCGCCGCCACGACGGCCAGCACCGCCGCGACGATCACCAGGAACACCAGGATCCCGACCGGACGGTCCAGCGCGATGCCGTTGACCAGCCGCGCCACGCCGAACACCAGCACGGCCAGCTGCAGGAGCAGCCCGAACGTCCGCGCCTGCCGCTTGGCGGCCGCCGACGCCAGCAGCCCGCGCTGGTCGAGGCCCTCTTCCAGGGCCCGCATCGCCGCCGACTGGCGGCCGTACGCCCGCAGCGTCGCCGTCGTCTTCAGCTGCGCCGCGTCGAAGACCGCCTGCTCCAGCGGCTCGGCCGGCCGCCTCCCGGCCTGGCTGACCTGCTTGTAGCTGTTGACGCGCAGCTGCCCGCGCTCGACCAGGGCCGCGATCGCCGCGTCGACGGCCCGGTCGGGGCCGCCGGCGAGGAAGGCGAGCTGGTAGACGGTCGGCGGCGGGCCGGGCGCGACGGCGTCCGCCCGCAGCGCCCGGCTGCTCACGACGCCGGACACGATGACCCTGATCAGCAGGACCACGCCGAGCAGTGCGATGTAGAGGACCACGAAATCCGGTCCGGAGATGCCCCACGGGTCGGTCATCGCCCGTCTCCCCTCAGTTCGTCGCGGTTACCGTAGCTGTGAGACGCACGCGCTCGCGTCGGCGTTTCAACCGCCGCAACCCCCTCCACCGCCGCCGCCGCAGCCGCCACCCCCGCCGCCGCACGAGCTGCCGCTGCTGCACGAGCCGCCGCCGTAGTAACCGGCGCCCGCTCCGCCGGCCGCCGCCCAGCCGGCCCGGCGCGGACGGCGGTACACCTGCGCGGCCGCCTGCGACACGGCCCGCCCGACGGCCAGCCGGACGTCCTTGTCGGGATGCGCGCTCAGGCCCTGGGACGCGACGGTGCCCGCGGCCCCGGTGGTGAACGTGCCGTCGCGGCGCGCCTTCTCCAGGGCGGCGCGGCCGGCGGCGGTGATCTTGACGCGCGGCCGGTTGGCGGCGCAGATCGCGGTGACGATGAGCGCGACGGTGTTCAGCACCAGCAGCAGGACCAGGTAGCCGACGGGGTGCCCGCTCGCCGACCCGGCGATCAGCCGGAGCACGCCGAGGGCGGCCAGCGCGCCGTAGGCCACCGCCATGATCACCCAGACCGCCCGCACCGCGCGGACGTCGGTGAGCAGGCCGCGGGCGGCCAGCTTCTCCTCCAGCTCGGTCACCGACGCGTGCTGTGCCACTTCGTCGCGGACCCGGCCGTACCAGTTCCCGGTCTTGCCGATCCGCGCCAGGGCGGCGCGGCCGAGGTCGTCGGAGGCCGTGCCGCGGATGCGGTGCAGCTTGCCGGTGCCTTCGAGGCGGACGAACTGCCCCTCCAGCAGCGTCGCGACGACGAACTCGCCGAGCCGGTCCCGCCCGCCGGCCAGCAGGGCGAACTCTTCGGGACGCTCCGGCGCGTTGCCGGCGTCCCCTTGCGAAATCCGCCGGCCGCGAACCGCGCCGTACAGCGCCACCGCCAGCAGCAGGCCCAGGTAGAGCCCCGCGAACACCGGTCCGGGAATACCCCAGGTGTCGGTCATGAGTCCGCCCTCCCTCGTCCGTGTGCGGAGACTACGTTCGAGGAAGGGCGGCGGGTTGCTCGCTTAAGGGAGATTTAGGACTCGGGGACCAGCTTCAGCGAAATCGAGTTGATGCAGTAGCGCTGGTCGGTGGGGGTCGGGTACCCCTCGCCCTCGAAGACGTGCCCGAGGTGGCTGTGGCAGGAGCCGCAGAGCACCTCGATCCGCTTCATGCCCATGGTGCGGTCCTCGCGCAGCAGCACGGCGTCGGAATCCGCCGGGTCGAAGAACGACGGCCAGCCGCAGTGGCTCTCGAACTTGGTGTCGCTGCGGAACAGCTCGGCACCGCACGCGCGGCACTCGTAGACGCCGGTGGTCTTGGTGTCGGTGTACTCACCGGTGAACGGCCGTTCGGTCCCCGCCTGGCGGAGCACGGCGTACTCGTCGGGGCTGAGCTGCGCCCGCCATTCCTGCTCGGACTTCACGACGCGCGGGGTCGCGCCGACAACGGGTTTCATACCTTTCACCCGATCCACGTTACGCCGCGAGCCAGGCGAGGGCGTGCACGACGATGTCCCATGCGGCCACGATCACGCCCAGCACGATGAGCACCACGATCAGAGCGGACACCCAGTAGCGCAGCCCGCCGAGCCGGTTGCTGGAGTCGGCGAAGTCGGCCACCCCGTCGAGGGCGGCTTCGATGGTGTAGTTCGGGCCGCACCGCTCGATGCGGTCGAGGTGCTCGGCGAACGCGCGCGCCTCCGGGTCGTACGGGTCCAGGCCGACCAGGTCCTCGTGGAAGCGAGGATTCTGGCCCGGCAGCGAAGCTCCGTCGTCGGCCATGCCACCACGGTAGGCCATCGGGGCTCGTCAGCCCACCGGACGCGCGTTAAGTCTCAGTAGCTCTGGCTGGCGGAAATCGCGTCGAGCTTGGTGTTCGCGTCGATGAGGGTCTGCCCGCCGACGATCACCATCCGGAACTTGTGCCGGCCGTTCAGGATGTTGAGGTACATCTGCACGGAGCCGTCGTCGGCCACGCCCTCGTCCGTGCGGGCGGTGTTGAACGAGCCGACGTTCTTCTTGTTCTCCGCCCAGTACTGCTGGAACTGCTGCTGGTCGCCGTAGACCTCCTGGGCGGCCGGGGTCAGCATGTTCCAGTTGTCGGCCGGGGCGTTGAAGAAGTTGACCAGCTGCTGGCCGGTGCTCCCGATCGCGGTGATCCGGCCTTCGGACTTGGTCTTGCCCAGCTCGGCGGAAGCGTTCGAGTTGCTCGGGCTGTTGGTCTTGGACGAGCTGTGGCCCGTGGTCGGCTGGTTGCCCGGCGTCTGGCCGGCCTGGTTGTTGCCCGTGCCCCCGCCGTTGCCCGAGTTCAGGACCAGGAACACGATCACCGCGACCACGACGACCGCCGCGCCGGCGCCGGCGAACAACGCGTACTTGCGCTTGTTGTCCGGCTTCGGGGTGTTCGACGAGTACTGGGGCGCCCTGGCCGTCGGCGCGGCCGCGGGCACCGGTCTGGGCGGGGTGTTCGGCGGGGCGGCCGGGGAGCGCATCGGCATGAACGCCGCCGTCGGGCGCGGCGGGTTCGAAGCTGCCTTGTTCGCGGGCACGGGCGTGCCGACCGGCGGGGACGAGGGCGCCTTGTTCGCCGTCCGCTGCCACGGCGGCCGCTCGCCGTCTTCGGTGGACGCGGCGGGCTTGCGGCCGGCGCCGCCGGAGAGCAGCGGCGGGGACGCCGTCATGCCGCCGGGCTCGGTGCGGGCCAGCGCGGCCAGCCGCTCGCGGGCCTCGGCCATGCTCGGCCGCTCGCCCGGCTCGCTGCGCAGCAGGCTCATCAGCAGCGCGGTGGCCCCGCCCGCCTGCACCGGCGGGTTGATCTGGCCGTTCGCCGCCGCGTAGAGCAGCGCGAGCTGGTTGGTCGTGTTGCCGTACGGCGTGGTGCCTTCGATCGCCTGGTAGAGGGTGGCGCCGAGGGCGAAGACGTCGGAGCTGGGCACCGGGTCGGCGCCGCGGGCCAGCTCGGGCGCCAGGTACGCCGGGGTGCCGCCGATCAGGCCGGTCGCCGTCAGCGTCATGTCGCCGGCCGCGCGGGAGATGCCGAAGTCGGTGATCTTCGCGGTGCCGGTCTGGTCGATGAGGATGTTGCCCGGCTTGACGTCGCGGTGCACGATCCCGGCGCGGTGGGCGGCCACCAGCGCGGACGCGACCTGCTCGCCGATCCGGGCCACCCGGCCGAGCGGCAGCGTGCCCTCCTCGGCCAGGATCGTGGAGAGACTGGGCCCGTCGAGGTACTCCATCACCAGGCAGGGGTCGCCGTTGTGCTCGGCGATGTCGAACACCACGATGGCGTTCGGGTGCTGGAACCGGGCCGCGTTCTTGGCCTCGCGCATCGCGCGCTGACGCATGTTGTCGCGTTCGGTCTCGGAGACGCCCGGCTGCGGGAGGATCTGCTTGATCGCGACGGTGCGTTCGAGGCGCACGTCGGTCGCGCGCCACACGACACCCATGGCACCGCTACCAATGTGCTCGACGAGGCGGTAGTGCCCCGCGATCAGCTGACCGGTGTCGATGGCGACTGCTCCTGACGAAATTCCCGGTGGTGGTGGCCCTGCTCAGCGCGTTACCGCTTCGCGCACCCGATCGAGTGTAGCGGTCGGCCGCGTGCTCTTCGCGTCAGCCAGCCTGTCCGGCGGGCTGCGGTTCGGCCGGTGCCCGCTTCTTGAACACCTTGACCAGGCCGATCGCTCCGGCCAGCGCGAACACGCCGTAACAGGCGAGCAGCGCGGGCGGCGTGTCGCCGGTCAGCGCGTCGCCGAGGACCACCACGGCGACCGTGCCGGGCACGCTCCCGAGCAGCGTACCGGTCAGGTACGGGACCAGCCGCACCGAGGACACCCCGCAGAGGTAGCTGAAGGGGGCGAACGGCACCACCGGGATCAGCCGCAGCGACGTGACGGCGAGGACGCCGCCGCCGGAGAGGCGGTCGTTGACCGTGCGGACGGCGGACCGGTGCAGGTGGCGGGTGACCAGGTCGCGGCCGAGCAGCCGGGCCAGCCCGAAGGAGAGGCCGGCCGCGATGGTGGTGGCGACCAGGCCGATCGCGATCCCGGCCGCGGTGCCGACGAGCAGGCCGGCGGCGAGGTTGAACACCGTCCGCGGGATGGGCGCCACGGTGAGCAGCGAGTAGGCGACGAGCAGGACGAGCGGGGTGGCGGGGCCGGTGGTGGCGGCCCAGGCCCGCAGCTCGGCCGGACCGGGGATCGGCAGCAGCACCGCGGCCGCCGCGAACCCGGCGAGCACGGCGAGCGCGACGATCAGCTTGGTGCGGCCGGACACCTGTTCGAGCCTACCGGGCGGGGTTGCGGGCGCTAGCGTGGCCGCATGCCCAAGAACGGTGACCCGGTCGAGTACGAGGTGGGCGGGCGCACGGTCCGCGTCTCGAGCCCCGACAAGGTGTACTTCCCCCAGCGCGGCATCACGAAGCGGCAGGTCGTCGAGCACTACATCACGGTCGGCGCCCCGCTGCTGCGCGCGATCGGCGAGCGCCCGACGACGCTGAAGCGCTACGTCGACGGCGTCGAGGGCGACTGGTTCTACGCCAAGCGCGTGCCCAAGGGCGCGCCGTCGTGGGTGGAGACGGCCGAGATCACGTTCCCGTCGGGCCGCAAGGCCGCGGAGGTGTGCCCGACCGAGCCGGCGGTCTTCGCGTGGGCGGCCAACCTGGGCACGTTCGACTTCCACCCGTGGCCGGTCCGCCGGTCCGACGCCGACCACCCGGACGAGCTCCGCATCGACGTCGACCCGCCGGACCGGGCCGGCTTCGCGGACGCGGTCGAGGTGGCCATGGTGGTCCGCGAGGTCCTGGCGGACGCGGGCCTGACGGGCTGGCCGAAGACCTCGGGCGGCCGCGGGGTGCACGTCCTGGTCCGGATCCGGCCGGAGTGGGACTTCGTGGCGGTCCGCCACGCCGTGATCGCGCTGGGCCGCGAGGTGGCGCGCCGGATCCCGGCCAAGGCGACGACCTCCTGGTGGAAGGAGGAGCGCGGCGGCCGCGTGTTCCTGGACTACAACCAGGCGGCGAGGGACCGGACGGTGGCTTCGGCATGGTCGGTTCGGGGGACACCGAGGGCCACGGTGTCGACGCCGGTGACGTGGGACCTGCTGGGCGAGGTGGACGCGGACGACTTCGACGTCCTGACGATCCCGGCGTTCCTGGACGAGCACGGCGACCTGCACGCGGCAATGGACGAGACGCCGTTCGGGCTGGAGACGGCGCTGGAGTGGTACGAGCGCGACCTGCGTGACCACGGGCTGGGCGACCTGCCGTACCCGCCGGACTACCCGAAGATGCCGGGCGAGCCGAAGCGGGTCCAGCCGAGCAAGGCCCGTCCCGACTGACCCTCACGGCTTGCGGCAGCTGACCGCCGTCACGGTCGCCTGCGGGACGACCTTGCCGTTCTTGGTGGTCAGGCTGGTGCGGGAGACGCGGTAGGAGCTGCCGCCCTCGGCGTAGGCGGTCTCGATGAGTTCGCCGGACGTGTCGCCCGAGATGCTGTAGGTGAGGTCGCACTCCCAAAGCAAGGTGCTCGCGCCGAGGAAGTTGAGCTTCGGCTCGACGACCACGTTGCACCCCGCCGAGCCGAAACACTGCTTGGACTGGATGGCGAGGTCGACCGAGTAGTCCTTCGCCGTGGGTTCGGGCAGAGCGGGTTCCGTCGTCGCCGGAACGGCGAACGCGGGGATCGACGGGCTCGTGGTGGCGGGCGCGGCGGCATCACGCGGCCGGGCGGCACCATCGGCGGAAATCCACGTGCCGCCGGGGCCGGCGCACGGGGCGTGCTGCGACCGGTCCAGGCACGGGCTGACGGAGCTCTTGCTGTAGGCGAGCGCCAGCACGATGCCCGCGGCCAGGGCGGGCAGCACGGTCAGCACCCCCACCACCCACGGCCACTTCCGGCGCGGGGGCCGCGGGGCGACCGGCGGGAAGTACGGCACCTGCGGGACGGGTGAAGCCGGAACGGACATGACCACCTCCGTGACTGTGCTGCGGGGACAGACGCGGCGGCGGCGCCCGGCGTTACGGAGTGACACGGACGAGACCGTTTTCCGGCACGAGCTGTAACCACGACCACAGCCGTGGCAGTCCTCACTGAATAGGGCATCACGCGGGGCAATTGCGTTCCGCCGAAAGAACGAATCCGAACGCGCAGTGATCACCCAAGCGCCCGCTGTCGCCTTTCGGGTCACAAATGTTGCACGGCCGATCTCGATGTCACGATCTTGGTCTCCGACGGCGTAACGTGCGGTCCCGAATCGACGACTCCCCGGGGCCATCGGGGAGCGGGTTCGAGGAAGGAGGCCGTTCGTGGACGACCTGATCGCTTTCCTCGCGGCGCGGGTGGGCGCGCGGCAGGCGTTGATCATGCAGGCCGTCAACAAGGCCAAGGCGGGCGAGGCGATGAACCGCGGCGAGACGAAGGTCGCCGTGGAGCAGAAGATCCGCGGGCTGACCGATCTCGAACTCGACGTGGTCAACCAGATGATCAACGAGATCGAGGCGACCCGGCGGATCCTGCTCGCCCACCGCACCACGGTGTCGGAGAAGGTGCCCGGTTTTCCGCTCTACGGCAGCGAATACTGGTGTGAGACCTGCCACGTGCCCGCCGACGAGGCCGGCTCCAACTGGTGCCTGACGCTGCGCCTGCTGGCCCTGCCCTACGCCGACCACCCGGAGTACAGCGAGCGCTGGCGTCCCTGACGGGAATCCCGCCGGGCGCCGGGCGTTGCACCCGGCGTGAGGATCTCCGTGCTCGACCGTTCGCCCGTGCGGCGGCACCGCGGGCCCGCGCAGGCGCTGCGGGACACCGTCGCCTTCGCCGCCGACATCGAACGGCTGGGGTACCACCGGTTCTGGGTGTCCGAGCACCACGGCGTGCCGGGCGTCGCCGGGTCCGCGCCGACCGTGCTGGCCGCCGCCGTCGCGGGGGCGACGAGCCGCATCCGCGTCGGGACCGGGGGTGTGATGCTGCCGAACCACCGGCCGCTGGTCGTGGCCGAGCAGTTCGGCGTCCTGGAAGCGCTGCACCCGGGCCGGATCGACATGGGACTCGGCCGGTCCGTCGGGTTCACCGCCGGCGTTCGCGAAGCGCTGGGCCACGGCAAGGAAGCGGCCGACGGCTTCGGGGCGCAGGTCCGTGCGCTGCTCGGGTTCTTCGCGGGCGAGCACCGCGGGGTGCACGCCTACCCGGCCGAGGGGCTGCGTGTGCCGCCGTTCCTGCTGGCCACCGGGTCGGGCGCGGACCTCGCCGCGGAGCTCGGGCTGCCGCTGGTGATCGCCCCGGTGCGCGGCGAACCGGCCCTCGCCGAAGCCGTGACGCGGTACCGGGACGGGTTTCAGCCGTCCGAGTGGGCGCGCGAGCCGTACGTGGTGGTGTCGACGGCGATCGCGGTGGCGGACTCGGCGGCGGCCGCGCGCCGGCTGCTCGTCTCGGAAGCCTGGGCGACGGTGTATTCGCGCTCCCACGGCGTCTTCCCGCCGCTGGACCCGCCGGGCGAGGTCCTCGCGGCGCCGATGACCGATCGCGAACGCAAGCGGCTCGAGGAGACTGTGGACGGTCAGCTCTGGGGGACGCCGGCCGAGGTCGAGGAGCGGCTGGGAAGGCTGGTCGCGCTCGTCGGCGCCGACGAAATCCTCGCCACGACCGCCGCCCACGACCAATCCGCCCGGCTCGATTCTTTCGCCGCGCTCGCCGAACTTGCGGGGCAGTGTGAGCCTATTTCCTGATCCGCGGATATCGGGTCAGGGAATTTCGACGGCGAATTCCGGTATGGTTCCCGGGGTGACTGCCGGGTCGGCCTCGAGCCGTGAGCAGACGGGGTACCCGGCTGAGCCGTGACCTCCGGGCGGGCCCGCGGCCCGCCGCCTCCGCGCGACTGTCCTGATCGGGACGTGCGCGGGAAGGAGGTGAAATCGCATGACCCCATGGCAGGAGTTCGTGGCGGCCCACGCCGAGGGCGGCGTCCTCGACGGCGTCGTGACCCGGGTGGTGCCGTTCGGCGCGTTCGTCGAAGTCGCGGACGGCATCCACGGCTTGCTGGTGACGAACGAAGCCCCGCAGGCCGGAACGCGGCTGTCGGTCCGCATCGAGCAGATCGACGTCGAGCGGCGCCGGTTCAGCCTGGTGCGGGCGTGAGGTGAGCCGGGTGAGGCAGGGCGCCCTGCCTCACCCGAGCACCAGCGGCAGCCGCGCGGCCAGTTCGTCCAGCGAAGCCGTCTCTTCGTCCGTGGCGGCACGCCGGCCGGTCCCGACCAGCAGGACGTCCGTGTCCGAGAACGACGCCGGGAACTCCGCTCCCGCGATCTTCTCCAGCATCACCCGGGTCCGCGCCAGCCCCTCCGCCGGCGGGCCCGGCACCGACGGCACGTGCGCCACCAGGTCCAGGTGGTGCAACGTCCACTCCAGCACGTACGCCGACAGGTAATCGCCCGCCGTCAGGACCATCTCCTGGGTCGACACCCGCTCTCCCGGGTCCACCAGGTCCGCCGCGCGGCCCGCCGCCGCGCCCACGTCGTCCAGGTGGAACTTCAGCAGTTCCGGGTCCTCGTACGCCGCCGCCAGGCGGACGATCAGCGCCGACAGCGGGTCCTCACCCGAAGGCAGCGACGACGACACCGCCCAGTACGTGATCGCGTCGTGCGTCAACGCCGAGGACGCCGGGGTGGCGAGGGTGATCAGCACGTCCTGCGCGTCGATCACCAGGTGGCAGACCAGGTCCCGGACCAGCCACCCGCGGCAGCCCGAGGGCTGGGAAAACGCCGAAGCGGGGAGGGAAGCGACCGCGGCGCGCAACGCCGCCCACGTGCGCGAGAAGAGATCCACGCGCGCGAAGCTAGCAGCTTCACAACCGAAGCTGCAGCTGAGTTAACAGGCGCTGGGCCGGGTCGTCGAAGTCCACTCCGGACACCTCCGCCGCGCGCCGGACGCGGTAGCGGACCGTGTTCGGGTGGATGTTGAGCACCCGGGCCGCCGCGCGGACGTCGCCGAACGCGTTCAGCCAGGCCAGGACGGCCGGGACCAGGATGCCGCCGTGCTCGGTGTCGTGCTCCACCAGCGCGGTCAGCCGCGGGTCGCGGATCCGCGGCTGCGACCCCAGGTAGGCCAGCACCTCCGAGAGCAGCACCTCGGCGCGGACGTCGGCCAGCGACGCCACGTCCGCCGCCCAGTGCCCGCGTGTCATCGCCGCCAGGACGCGGTCGGCGTCGCCGCGGGAGGCCGCCGCCTCCGACAGCCGGGGGACCACGCCGCCGAGGGCCGCGCGGACCGGGACGTCCAGGTGACGGCGGGCCGTTGCCGCGATTTCGCGGGCCAGCGCCAGCACCGCCGCGTCCGAGTGCTCGGGCAGGTCCGGCAGCAGCGCGTAGACGCGGCCGCCGATCACGCTCACCAGCGCGCTGCGCCGGTAGGCCGCGGTGTGCACGGCGATCAGGTGGACCAGCTCGGCCCGCCGCAGCTGCCGGTTGTCCGACCTTTCCAGGGAAAACGCCAAGACCTGCGCCGGCCGCGCCGGGTCCGCGCCGATGTCGTCGGCGACGGACTCCGCGTCCAGCCGGCCCTCCAGCAGGCTCGCCAGGAGGTCCTCGCGCAGCCGCAGCTCCGGGCTCGGCAGCGTGCGTGCCCGGATCAGCTGCGGCGCCAGGGTGCGGCTCGCGCCGAGCAGCGCCGTCTCGGCCCGCTCGGTGAGCGGCTGCGCGCCCTCCTGGACCCAGATCGTGCCCAGCGGCTGCTGGCCCGCGTGGATGCCGGCCGCGATGCGGCGGCGGATGCCCAGCTCGGGCCGCTCGTCGATCCGGACGATCCCTTCCCCGGCACGAAGCCGCTGGTAGACGCCCCATTCGCGGAGCATCGCGAGGTAGCGCTCCGGCCCCTCGCGGCCGAGGATCGACAGCCGCCGCAGTTCGTCGACCTCGTCGCCCGCCCGCGAATACGCGAGCACGCGGTTCGCCGTGTCCTCGATGCTGACCAGGCCGCCGGTGAGCGTCGCGATCGTCTGGGCCAGGGCGAACAGGTCGCCGAGGACCTCGCCGCTGGCCGCCTCACCGCCCGCGCGGGCCGCCTCGACGACACCGCGGGCCAGCGATTCCACCTGCTCCCAGCGTGCTTCCGACCCGACCGTCAGCAGCGCGACGCCCGCGTCGGCGGCCACCTCGGCACCCGTCGCGCCCTTGACCGCCACCGCGGCCGCGCCGCCGC
>NZ_JBSGJD010000025.1:0-54930 GCF_053605405.1 Amycolatopsis sp. NPDC003861 | reverse complement strand
GGCCGGTGGTACCGCGTCAAGGCGGGAAAGATGCCTTGACCCGGCACCACCGGCCGTGTTCTAGCTTTGGATCGGGGCGGCGGGGGGAGGTCTGGGTGGGGTGCGGGTCTGGGCGTCAGCGTGCGGTTCGGGCGGTGAGGCAGGCGCTGTGTCGCCGGGGCGAGGAAAATCACGCGACTTCAGATAGTTAGCCCCGCTAAGCTGATGTGTCGTGACTGGTGAACCGGGGACCTTGCCGCCCCGCTCGGGCATCCGCAAGCTTCTCGGCCGCATCATCGTCGACACCCGGCCGCTCAAGATTCCGGCCTTCCGGCGGCTTTGGCTGTCCACTGTGGTCACCGCCGTCGGGACTCAGCTCACCGCCGTTGCGGTGCCCAAGCAGGTCTTCGACCTCACCGGGTCCTCCGCCTACGTCGGCCTCACCGGCCTGGTCGCCCTCCTGCCGCTGCTGGTCTTCGGGCTCTGGGGCGGCGCCGTCGCCGATGCCGTCGATCGGCGGAAGCTGCTCTTCGTCACCAACGTCGGCGTCGCCATCACCTCCGCCCTTCTCTGGCTGCAGGCCTTCGCGAACTTCGGCTCCGTGTGGCTCGTTCTCGGCCTTCTCGCCGTCAACCAGGCCTTCTTCGCGATCAACATGCCGACCCGCGGTGCCGTCGTCGCGCGGCTCGTGCCCGGCGAACTGCTGCCGTCGGCCAACGCGCTCAACACCACGATGTCCACCTTCGGCGCCGTCTTCGGGCCGCTGCTCGCCGGGGCGCTCATCCCCGTCCTCGGCCTCTCCACCCTCTACCTGATCGACGTCGTCGCCCTCACCATCACCCTCTTCGCCGTCTGGCGGCTGCCGGCGCTCCCGCCGCTCAACGGCCCTTCGCGCCGCGCCGGGGTCCGGGACGTCGTCGACGGCTTCCGGTACCTCGCCGGGCAGAAGATCCTGCTGGCCTCCTTCGTCGCCGACATCATCGCCATGGTCTTCGGCATGCCGCGGGCGCTGATCCCGGAGATGGCCGAACGCACCTTCGGCGACCCGCCCGGCGGCGGCCCCGCGCTCGGCTGGCTCTACGCGGCCCTGCCGCTGGGCGCGATGCTGATCGGGCTGTTCTCCGGCTGGCTGACGCGCATCCACCGCCAAGGCGTCGCGGTCGTCGTGTCGATCTGCGCGTGGGGTGCCGCGGTGGCCGGGTTCGGGCTCGCGCACTCGCTCTGGCTCGCCGTCGTCTTCATGGCGCTGGCCGGCGCCGCGGACATGGTCAGCGCCGTCTACCGGATGGCGATCCTGCAGGTCGCGACCACCGACGAGATGCGCGGACGGCTCCAGGGCGTCTTCACGGTCGTCGTCGCCGGCGGGCCGCGGATCGCCGACCTCACCCACGGCTGGGGCGCGGCCGCGTTCGGCACTACGGCCGCGGCGACCGGCGGCGGGCTGCTGGTGATCGTGCTCGTCTGCGCGTCGATGCTCGTGCTCCCGGCCTTCTGGCGATACCGGGCGCCGACGGCCTAGGTAGGGTGCGAACATGCGTACCCTAGTTGTCGCTTTTGTCGCTTTGGCCGCCGCGTTGACCGCTTGCTCCTCCGGCGACGAGCCGTCGAAGACGCCCTCGCCGTCCGCCGCCCCGAAGCCCGCGCCGAGCACGAACGCCTCCGCGGCGTCGCTCGACCCGTGCAAGCTGCTGCCCGCCGAGGCCGTCTCGAAGGCGCTGTTCCTCGACAACCTCAAGGCGGTGCCGGGCCCGGTCCGGGACAACGCGGCCAACGGCGGCAAGGCCCGCAGCTGCGAGTACCAGAACGGCGGCAAGGCCGCGGGCGCGCTCGCGGTGACCCGCTACGAGGGCAAAAAGGGCAAGCCCGCCGAGATGCTCGCGGCGATCAAGAAGGCGAAGCCGGGCGCACAGGACGTCCCGGGCTTCCCGGACGGCGCCGTCTACTACGTCGACGGCCAGCAGGCCGCGACCCTCGTCTCGGGCGAGCTGGTCGGGGGCACTCCGGTGCTGGTCAACTACACCGGCCCGGCGAAGATGACGCCGGAGCAGCTCGCCCCGCTCGTCAAGCAGGCCCTCGCGGCCGGCTGATCACAACCGGCCGGCGAGCTGCCGCTCCGGCAACGTCTCGGCGGGCGGCAACTGCGGCAAGCGGGGCCGCGCGACCGCGCCCGGCGACGAGAACCACTCGCCCGGCGCGGTCTGGTGGCCCGGTCCGGCGCGGCGGACGCCTTGGCGATCCGCGGCTCGGACCGTTCCACGAGCTTGCCCGGCTGCGCGGCGTCCGCCGTCGGCACGGCCGCGCTCCACGACGTCTTCGCCACCATCTGACCTCCCGTCGCCGGAGGGTCGGATGGGGCGAAAAATCGTCCGGTGGGAATCATCGGCGCAGTGCGGCCAGCTCGATCGCGCTGTGGGCCGAGAACACCGTGACCTCGTCCTGGTGGGTCCGCGCCAGCTCGTGCAGCCTCGCCAGGTTCTCCAGCCGGGGACCGCGCAGCGTCTGGACGATTGTCTGGAACGCCGTCAACCCCGGCGGGCAGTGCGGGGCCACCGGGTCGAGCTGGCCGTGGAAGAAGTACGCGTCGCCCGCGTGCAGGAGCCAGCCGGTGCCCGTGTCGACCGCCACGCCCGTGTGGCCGCGCGTGTGGCCGGTCAGCGGGACCAGCAGGATCTCCTCCGGCAGGCCCTTCAGCGACCGGACCGCCTCGAAGCCGAACCAGGGCTCGCCCTTCTCGTCGTAGGTGCTCCACAGCGGGCGGTGCGCGAACTGCGCCGCGCGGTACCGGTTCTTCTCCGCCGCGTTCGCCGGGGCCGTCGCCGCGCGGTGCTCCTCGGACCGGACGTGGACCACCGCGTTCGGGAAGTCCGCCAGCCCGCCCGCGTGGTCGACGTCGAGGTGCGTCATCACGAGGTGGCGGACGTCGGCCGGGTCGAGGCCGAGGGCCTTGATCTGCGCGACCGCCGTCTCGGCGGCCGCCGGCTTCGCGCCGACCATCGCCAGGAACGGGCGGCCCAGCCACTCGCCCGGGCGTGCCACGGCCTGGCTGCCGAAGCCGGTGTCGACCAGCACCAGGCCGTCACCGGTTTCGATGAGCAGGCAGTGCGCGACCAGCTCCGCCCGCCGGAGCAGGCCGGGCTCGCCGTCGAGCAGCTTGCCACCCGCCGGGCGCATCGTTCCGCAGTTCAGGTGGTGCACCTTCATACGCTGCTCCTGGTGCTCAGCCGGAGGAATTCGGTCTCGTCGTGCGCGGCGAAGACGCTCACCTCGTCGCCGTGCTCCTGAACAAGCTGGCGCAGGCGGCGGTGATTGTCCAGCCGGGCACCCCGCACCGTCTCCATGTGGCCTTCGAACCACTTCAGCCCCGGCGGGCAGTGCGGGCCGGCGCCGACCTGGCCGTGGAAGAAGTACGAGTCGCCCGCGTTGAGCAGCCAGCCGTGCCCGGTGTCGACGGCGACCCCGGCGTGCCCGCGCGTGTGCCCGGACAGCGGGACCAGCAGGATCTCCGGCGGCAGCCCGTCCAGCTGCCGGACGGCGCCGAAACCGAACCACGGCTCGCCGGTGTCCGCATAGGACGTCCACTGTGGACCATGGGCGAACTGGATCCGGCGGTACCGGCCGCGCTCGTCGGCGCGCGGGTCGGTGAACGCCCGCAGCTCCTCGGCGTAGACGTGCACCCGCGCCCACGGGAAGTCGATGAGCCCGCCCGCGTGGTCGAGATCGAGGTGGGTCAGGACGATGTCGCGGACGTCCACCGGGTCGAAGCCGAGCGCGCGGATCTGCGCGATCGCCGTCTGCGCCGGGTCGGCAACCGGGTTGGACTGGCGGACGAAACCCGTGCCCAGCCAGGCGTTCCGGTCGACGGCGGCCGGCGTGCCCATGCCGGTCTCGACGAGCACGAGGCCCGTGTCCGTCTCCAGGAGCAGGCAGTGGCAGACCATGGTGGCGCGCCGCAGCAGGCCCGGCCGTCCGTCGATTAGCCGGCCGCCGAGCGGGCGCAGGGTGCCGCAGTTCAGGTGGTGGACGCGCATCAGGAGAACTCCCGGTCGAGGGTCGTGTGCAGGTGGGCGGCGACGGCGCGCAACGGCGCGAGGTCGCGTCGGGTGCGGGCCAGCAGCAGCCCGCCTTCGATCGCGGCGAGCACGATGGTGGCGAGCTCGTCGGCGCGCTCGGCGGAGAGGTTCTGTGCTGCGAAGTAGCCGCTGAGGATGCCGTGCCAAGACTCGTAGCCGTCCGTGCAGGCTTCCCGGATGGATTCGCTCGTCGCGGCGGCATCGAGGGCGACCGTCGCAATCGGACAGCCGCGCTGGAAGTCCGATTCGGTGAGGAAGTTCGCGAGCGCCTCGACCGCGCGGTCGATCCCGGTCGCTGCGTTGGGGGCGTCGTTCAGGATGGCTTCGAGGAGAGCGCCGGTGCGCTCGCTCGACAGCCGGACGGCTTCGGCGGCGAGCTGCTCCTTGCCGCCGGGGAAGTGGAAGTAGAGCGACCCCTTCGGCGCGCCGCCGGCCGTCGTCAGCTGGGTGAGCCCGGTGGCGTGGTAGCCCTGCGTCTGGAACAGGTCGGCGGCGGTGTCGAGCATCCGCTGCCGCGTGTCGGTGCGGCGAACCATGACCGAACCGTAGCGCAAACTATGACGACCGGTCTAGTGACTTCGTGGATCGGTAAGGTCGTGCGCATGGGCAACCCGACCGGTCAGCAGTTCGAGATCACCCGCGGCAACGCCCGCGCCGTCGTCACCGAAATCGGTGCCGGGCTGCGCGCGTTCGAAGTCGCCGGCGTGCCGTACGTCGAGGAGTTCCCCGAAGACGCGAAGCCGCCGATGGGCGCCGGGCAGGTGCTGCTGCCCTGGCCGAACCGCACCAAGGGCGGCCGGTGGACGTTCCAGGGGGAGACCCAGCAGCTCGAGGTCACCGAGGAGGCGCGCGGCAACGCCATCCACGGCCTGACCCGCCACCTCGAGTGGGAGCTGTTGGAGCACGCCGAGTCGTCGGTCACCCTGGCCGTCGACGTCGAGGTGCTGCCCGGCTGGCCGGTGCCGCTGCGCGCGACGGTGACGTACGAAGTCGCGCCGCGCGAACTGACCGTCACCCACGAGATCCGCAACGAGGGCGAGCAGCCGATCGGCGTCGGCGTCGGCACGCACCCGTACTTCCGGATCGGCGACGTCCCGACCGACGAGCTGACGCTGACGCTCCCGGCGAGCCGCGTCCGCCCGTCGCTTCCCGAGGAGCAGATGCCGTACGCCGAAGAGCAGGACGTCGAAGGCACGGAGTACGACTTCCGCGCCGGCCGCGTGCTGGCCGGCGTCAACCTCGACACGGCGTTCGGCGGCCTCGCGGCGGCCGAGGACGGCCGGCACCACATCGTCCTGAGCCACGACGGCACGCACCTGCTCGTCTGGACCGGCCCCGACTTCCGCTGGGCCCAGGTGTTCACCCCGGACGACCTGATCGGCCGCGGCCGCGCGGTCGCGATCGAGCCGATGACCTGCCCGGCCGACGCGCTCAACACGGGCACCGACCTGATCGAGCTGGAGCCGTCGGCGTCGTGGACGGGCAGCTGGGGCATCCGGGTCCCGTGACGCCGCTTCGCCTGGGCGTCGCCGACGCGGGCGAAGTCCTGACGCTGCAACGGGCCGCGTACGTCACCGAGGCCCGGGCGCACGGGGACCTGGACCTGCCGCCGCTGCTGGAGACGCTGGAGGAGACGCGGGCGGCCCTGGCCGGCTTGTCCTGGGGGCTTCGTGAGTCGGGTCGCCTGGTGGCGTCGGTGCGGCTGACGGTGACCGGGTCGGTCGCGGTGATCGGCCGCCTGGTCGTGGCGCCGGACCGGCAGGGGTCCGGGCTGGGCGGGTCGCTGCTGCGGTTCGCGGAATCGGCGGCGCCCGCGGAGGTGACGCTGTTCCGGCTGTTCACAGGCTCGAAAAGTGTCGGACCGTTGCATCTTTACGCCAAGCATGGGTACCAGGAGACGCATCGGACGCCCGAGAACAACCACGAGCTGGTGCACTTGGAGAAGAGTAGGAATTTTAAGTCCATCGTAAACTTAGTGTCGACGTAAGATTACCCGGCTTTTTCACTCAAAAGAGTGTCAACATAAACTTGCTACGAGCGTAAAATTGCGTGATGGCTATCGAGACCACCGGGCTACGCGAGGCGAAGAAGCGGGAAACCCGGCAGCTCATCTCCGAACATGCCACCAGGCTATTCATCGCCCAGGGGTACGAACAGACGACCATCGTCGAGATCGCCGACGCTGCCCGCGTCGCCAAGAAGACCGTCACCAACTACTTCGCGCGCAAGGAAGACCTCGCCCTGGGCGACCAAGAGGAGTTCGTCGGCTCCCTGGCCGAGACTGTCGCCACGCGCTCGCCGGGCGAATCGGTGCCGGCTGCGCTGCGGCGCACGTTCGCCGACGCCGTCGCCACCCGCAGTCCGGTCGCGGGCTTCTGCGGGCCGGAACTCGCCCGCGTGATCGCCGACAGCCCGACCCTGACGACGTGCCTGCGTGGCCTCCACGACCAGCGCGAACAGCGGCTGGCCCAGACGCTGGCCGAGGCCGCCCGGGTCCGGCCGGACGACGTCGCCGTCGAGACGGCCGCCGGGATGCTGGGCGCCGTCCATCGCGTGCTCTTCGAGCGCGTTCGGGCGCTGACCCTCGCCGGGCAGGCCGACGACCGGATTGCCGACACCATCGGCGCCGAGGCGGCTCGGGCCTTCGAGCTTCTGGAGACCGGACTGGCCGGCTGGCCCTACACCCGCGTGCAGACGCCGGGGTGAGTTCGTTAGCGTGGCGAACTATGGCGAAGGCAATTGTCGGGGGCTATGTCGTCCCCATCGACGGTGATCCCATCGACGGCGGCACGGTCCTGATCGACGGCGGGAGGATCGTCGCGGTCGGCACCGAGGCCGACGTCGACATCCCGGAGGACGCCGAACTGGTCGACGCGGCCGGCACCTGGGTGCTGCCCGGCTTCATCGACGCCCACGCCCACCTCGGCGTCCACGAGGACGGCGAAGGCTGGGCCGGCAACGACACCAACGAGATGACCGACCCGAACGGCGCCCGCTTCCGGGCCGTCGACGGCATCGACCCCTACGAGCCCGGCTTCGACGACGCGCTGGCCGGCGGTGTGACGAGCGTCGTCATCAAGCCCGGGTCCGGGAACCCGATCGGCGGCCAGACGATCGGCGTCAAGACCTGGGGCCGCAGCGTCCTGGACATGACGTTCGCCGAGCACGTCAGCGTGAAGAGCGCGCTCGGCGAAAACCCGAAGCGCGTGTACGGCGACAAGAAGCAGACGCCGTCGACGCGGCTGGGGGTCGCGGCGATCCTGCGCGAGGCGTTCACCAAGGCCCGCAACTACCAGGCGAAGCGCGCGCACGCGGAGTCCGAGGGCAAGCCGCACGAGGTGGACCTGACCCTGGAGACGCTGTCGAAGGTCCTCGACGGCGAGCTGTACTGGGACCAGCACGTCCACCGCGCGGACGACATCGTGACGGCGATCCGGCTGGCCGACGAGTTCGGCTACAAGCTGGTGATCAACCACGGCACCGAAGGCCACCTGATCGCGGACCTGCTGGCCGAGCGCGAGGTGCCGGTGATCCTGGGGCCGCTGTTCACCACGAAGTCCAAGGTCGAGCTGCGCAACCGCACCCTGCGCTCGGCCGGCATCCTGGCGCGGGCCGGCGTGCGGATCGCGATCACGACGGACCACCCCGTGATCCCGATCAACTTCCTGGTCTACCAGGCGGCCCTCGCGGTGAAGGACGGCCTCGACCCGGCGACGGCGCTGCGTGCGCTGACCGTCAACCCGGCGTCGATGCTGGGGCTGGACGGGCAGATCGGCTCCCTCGCGCCGGGCCTGGACGCGGACGTGGTGCTGTGGAGCGGCGACCCGCTGGACGTGATGAACCGCGCGCTGCGCGTGTTCGTCCGGGGCGACGAGGTGTACCACTTCGACGAGTCACTGGGTGAGGGCGTCTCGAAGGACCGCCGCTACCGGGAGACGCGCTGAGTTTCGGGTGGCACGCCGGTGACCGGGCGGTACCGGCGTGCTGCCCGATCAGCCGAGCAGTGCGGTCAGGTCCAGCTTGACCGGGAACGGGACGTCGGTGGCGAAGGTCCCGGTGACCGCGGCGGCGTCCATATGGCCGAATTCGCCGGCTTGGTGACACGCGACCAGCGAGATGGGCTCGCTCATGTCGATGATCCAGTAGTGCGGGATTCCCGCATCGGCGTACTCGTCGTGCTTCACGTGGTAGTCGGTGCGTTTCGAACCCGGGGACACGATCTCGATGACGACGGCGACGTCCTCCGCTCGGAGCATGGCACTGTCCTGCCGCACGCGGGCGATGGCCGCTCTCTCGACGATGAGCAGGTCCGGGCGCCGGGAAAAACCGGGTTTGCCCGGAGGCGCCAAGCCGAGGTTCACATCGGTTTCGGGCAGAACACGGAGGTGGCTCGGCAACTGCGGGGCAAGTTGCTGCCCGAGTTCGAACACCGCGATGTTGTGATCGGCGACAGGGCTGGGGGACATCAGGACGCGGCCTTCCACGAGTTCGGTGAAACCTGTGTCGGTTTCACCGAGCGCCGCGTACTCCTCGATCGTCAGCAGGTGATCCGGGATCTCCCACCGTCGAGCAGCGCCCGGCTTGGGAAGTGCAATCACAGCGGCTCCTCACGTCGCCTGGCATTGTCTCACGGGCTCAAGTGCAACCAAGAGTGACCGTATCTGTACCGAGCGTGTGACACTTCTACCTCGACGCGGTGAACCATGCGTTCAAGGGGCCAAGGCGTCGAGGTCGAGCCGTGCGGGGAACGGGACCTGCGCGCTGAACACGCCGGTGACCGCGGCGGCGGCCAGGTGGCCGTCGCAGGCGACCAGCGATACCGGCCCCGTGATGTCGACGATCCAGTAGTGCGGGATGCCGGCGTCGGCGTACTCGTCGCGTTTCACCCGGTAGTCCGTGCGCTTCGAACCCGGCACCACCACCTCGGCCACCAGGACCACGTCCTCCGCGCGCAGCAGGCCTTCCGCACGGCCGAACGCGGCACGGTCGAGGACCAGCAGGTCCGGACGGCGGACGAAGCCGGGCTCGCCGTCCGGGGACAACCCCAGGTCCACGTCGTTGGCGACGACGAACGCCAGCCCGCGCGGCAGCTGCCGCTCGAGGGCGGCGGCCAGGAGGCAGACCGCGAGGTCGTGCCGGCGGCCGGAGCCGGGCGAGGGCACCACGCGGCCCTCCACCAGCTCCGTGAAACCGGTGGCGTCGAGCGCCGCGTACTCCTCGATGGTCAGCAGATGGCCGGGCATGCGAAAACGCTAGCCGTCCCCGAACGGTGACACCGATCGCTGGATCGAGCTACGCGTTCTTCAGCTCGCGAGCGATGACGACCCGCTGGATCTGGTTCGTCCCCTCGAAGATCTGCGGCACCTTCGCCTCGCGCATGTACCGCTCCACCGGGAAGTCCCGCGTGTACCCGGCCCCGCCGAGGACCTGCACCGCGTCCGTCGTCACCTTCATCGCGCCGTCCGTCGCCACCAGTTTGGCGATCGACGCCTGGCGCTTGAACGGCATCCCGCGGTCACGCCACCGGGCCGCGTCCAGGTACAGCGCGCGGGACGCCTCCACCGTCGCCGCCATGTCCGCCAGCATGAACTCGACGCCCTGGAAGTCGATGATCGGACGGCCGAACTGCGACCGGCCCTTCGCGTACGCCACCGCTTCGTCCAGCGCCGCCTGCGCCAGGCCCACCGCGCAGGCCGCGATGCCGAGCCGCCCCGAGCTCAGCGACGACAGCGCGATGCGGAGCCCGTCGCCGCGCGAGCCCAGCAGCCGCGTGGCCGGTACGCGGGCGTCTTCGAAGATCATCTGGGCCGTCGGCGAGCCGGTCAGGCCCATCTTGCGCTCCCGCGGAGCCGCCGACAGCCCCTCGGTGGCCCCGTCGACCAGCAGGCACGAGATTTCGTCCGAGCCCGTGCGGACCATCGTCGTGTAGAAGTCCGCCACGCCCGCGTGGGTGATCCACGCCTTGGTGCCGTTGACGACGTAGTCCGAGCCGTCGAGACGCGCGCGCGTCGACAGCGCCGCCGCGTCCGAGCCCGCGTTCGTCTCCGACAGCGCGTACGCACCCAGCAGTGAGCCTTCGAGCATGTCCGGCAGCCACTGGTCGCGCTGCTCGTCGGTGCCGTACTCCGCGAGCGCGTAGCAGGACATCGTGTGCACCGACAGTCCGACGCCGACCGTCATCCACGCCGCCGCGATCTCCTCCAGGACCTGCAGGTAGACCTCGTACGAAACTTCGCCGCCGCCCCACCGCTCGTGGTAGGGCAGGCCCAGCAGGCCGGACTTGCCGAGCAGGCGGAACTGCTCGCGCGGGAACTGCTCGGCTTCCTCCGCCGCTGCCGCGCGGGGCGCAAGCTCATCGCGCGCGATTTCCCTGGTCAGCGCGACCAGTTCCGCCGCTTCCGACGAGGGCAGCAAGCGTTCGGCGGGCATCGTTGTCCTCCAAAGCGGTACTGAAAACAGTACTGTGGGCTAGTGCAGAGTACCGTACGGCACGTCTCGGGTGGCCGGAAGACG
This sequence comes from Amycolatopsis sp. NPDC003861, assembly GCF_053605405.1. Lineage (NCBI taxonomy): Bacteria > Bacillati > Actinomycetota > Actinomycetes > Pseudonocardiales > Pseudonocardiaceae > Amycolatopsis > Amycolatopsis sp. NPDC003861. The sequence continues at coordinate 44,368 of NZ_JBSGJD010000025.1, read as the reverse complement.
TAGGAGATAGTGAGCCGATGCGCCCCGAACCACGCCGCCGGCCGACCGCCCGCCAGCTGGCGCTGCTCGGCGACCTCGAGGCGCTCTTCCTGGCCGAGGGCTTCGCCGCCTTCACGCTGGACGACCTCGCCGGCCGGCTGCGCTGCTCGAAATCGACGCTCTACGCGCTCGCGCCCAGCAAGGAACAGCTCGCCGTCAAGGTCGTCACCCGGTTCTTCCGCGGCGCCGCGGAGCGGATCGAGGAGCGCATCGCCGGGATCGACGACGCCCGCAAGCTGATCGGGGAGTATCTGGCCGGCGTCGCCGAGCACCTCAACCGGGCGTCGCCCGCCTTCATGCACGACCTCGCCGCGTTCGGCCCGGCCCGGGAGGCCTACCAGCTCAACAGCCGGTTCGCCGCGAAACGGCTCCGGCAGTTCATCGACAAGGGCGTCGCCGACGGGGTGTTCCGCGACGTCCACGCCCGGCTGCTGGCCGAGATGACCGGGCTGATCATCGAGGGCATCCAGACCGGCGTGCTCGCCCAGCGGACCGAGGTGTCCGACGCCGAGGCGTTCACCGCTTTGGGCGAACTGCTGCTCGGTGGCTTGAACAAATAGCGGACAGGAATTGTCAGGCCCGCGTCAATTAAACTCCCGGCGTGATCGTCGTAGGCGGAGAAGCTCTGGTCGACCTGGTTCCCGGCGACCCCCTGGATTCCACTGTGGACGGTGGGCTGCGCGCGCTGCTGCCCCGGCTGGGCGGCGGCCCGTACAACGTCGCGCTGGCCGCCGGGCGGCTCGGCGTGCCGGCGGCGTTCTTCTCCCGCGTCTCCACCGACCGGTTCGGCGAGGCGATGATCGAGCGGCTGCACGCCTCCGCCGTCGACACCTCGCTGCTGCAGCGCGGCGACGAGCCGACGACGCTGGCCGTCGTGGCGCTCGACGCGAAGGGCGCCGCGCGCTACACGTTCTACGTCGAGGGCACCGCCGACCGGCTGGTCGCGGATCCCGGCCCGCTGGCCGACGCTGTGACAGCGCTCTCACTCGGCACGCTCGGCATGGTCCTCGAACCCGGCGCCTCCGCGTACGAGGCGATGCTGCGGCGCGAAGCGGCCCGCGGCGTGCTGACCGTGCTCGACCCCAACATCCGCGAGGCGCTCATCACCGACCCGGCCGCCTACCGCGCCCGGTTCACCTCCTGGCTGCCGGACGTCCGGCTGTTGAAGATCTCCGACGACGACGCCGCGTGGCTCACCGGAGGCGCCGATCCGGTCGCCGCCGCGAAGACGTGGATCGAGTCCGGTGTGGACGCCGTGGTGCTCACCCGGGGCGCCGACGGGCTTTCGGTGATCACCGCCGCAGGTGAGCTGGCCCACGTGCCGTCGCGAAAAGTCACCGTGGTGGACACCATCGGCGCGGGCGACACCGTGCACGGCGCGCTGCTGGCCTGGCTGCACACCCGCGAGGCCACCGACCTGGCCTCCCTCGACGCCGGCGCGTGGCGCGAGGCCCTCACCTTCGCGGCGAAAGCGGCGTCGATCACGGTGTCCCGCAGCGGCGCCGAGCCGCCCACGTCCGCCGACCTGGCGGCCACCGTGTGAACCTGGTCCCAAATGGGCCCCCACGGGCAACGTCGCCGCTGCGCGAAGGCGGGTTTCTCGACTAACGTTGAGGGGCATTCTTCATACCCCAGCGGGGCGGTGTGCAGCGAGGCGCCAGTGTTTCCTCGCGTGAACACGTGGCTACCTGTGGAACGTACAGGCGCCGCCGGCCCGTGCCCAACGTGAGAGGGACTTGTATGTCCGACGCGACGACTGCGGGGCAGTCCGGCGGAGAAACCGCGAAGCTGACCCTGCCGAGTGGCGAGCACGAGTTCAAGATCGTCCACCCGGTCGAGGGCGCGCCCGGGATCGAGCTGGGCAAGCTGCTGGCGCAGACGGGGTACATCACCTACGACCCCGGTTTCGTCAACACCGGTGCCGCGTCGTCCGCCATCGCCTACATCGACGGTGACGCCGGCATCCTCCGCTACCGCGGGTACCCGATCGAGCAGCTGGCCGAGAAGTCGACCTTCATCGAGGTCTCCTACCTGCTCATCTACGGCGAGCTGCCGACGCAGGCCCAGCTGGCCGACTTCACCGAGAAGATCCAGCGGCACACGCTGCTCCACGAGGACCTGAAGGCGTTCTTCAGCGGCTTCCCGCGCGACGCCCACCCGATGCCGGTTCTGTCGAGCGCGGTCTCGGCGCTGTCGACCTTCTACCAGGATTCGCTCAACCCGTTCGACGAGCCGAACGTGGAGCTGTCGACCATCCGCCTGCTCGCCAAGGTTCCGACGCTGGCGGCGTACGCGTACAAGAAGTCCGTCGGCCAGCCGCTGCTGTACCCGGACAACTCGCTGGGCCTGGTCGAGAACTTCCTGCGGATGACGTTCGGCTTCCCGGCCGAGCCGTACGACGTCGACCCGGACGTCGTCAAGGCGCTCGACCTGCTGTTCATCCTGCACGCCGACCACGAGCAGAACTGCTCGACCTCGACCGTGCGCCTGGTCGGCTCGTCCGAGGCGAACCTGTTCGCCTCGATCTCGGCCGGCATCAACGCCCTGTTCGGCCCGCTGCACGGCGGCGCGAACGCGGCGGTGCTCGACATGCTGGAGGGCATCCAGCAGGACGGCGGCGACGTCGCCAAGTTCGTCGAGCGCGTGAAGAACAAGGAAAAGGGCGTGAAGCTGATGGGCTTCGGGCACCGGGTCTACAAGAACTACGACCCGCGCGCGAAGATCATCAAGAACACCGCCGACGAGATCCTCGGCAAGCTGAAGGGCGGCGACCAGCTGCTCGACATCGCCAAGAAGCTCGAGGAAACCGCGCTTTCCGACGACTACTTCGTCGAGCGGAAGCTGTACCCGAACGTGGACTTCTACACCGGCCTGATCTACCGGGCGCTGGGCTTCCCGACGAAGTTCTTCACGGTGCTGTTCGCGCTCGGCCGCCTGCCGGGCTGGATCGCGCACTGGCGCGAGATGATCAACGACCCGGCCACCAAGATCGGCCGCCCGCGGCAGATCTACACCGGCCACGCGACCCGGGACTACATCCCGATGTCCGAGCGCTGATCAATTCCGCGAAAACGCCCCGTCGTGCACCCGCACGGCGGGGCGTTTATCGTTTACCGTCGTGACCCGAGAAGCGCCGGTTGTCCTGTGGTTCCGCCGTGACCTGCGGCTGGGCGACCACGCTGCCCTGCTGGAGGCGTCGAAGCACAGCAAGCACGTGCTCGCGCTGTACGTCCTCGACGAGGCGCTGCTGAAGCCCGGTGGCGCGCCGCGGGAAGCGTTCTTGTACGGCTGTCTCGAAAAGCTGAACGAGCAACTCGGCGGCCGCCTGATGCTGGTCCGCGGCGACCCGGCGGCCGAGGTCGTCCGCGCGGCGCGCAAGATCGGCGCGGCCGCGGTGCACGTCAGCGCGGACACCGGTCCCTACGGCCGTCGCCGGGACGAAGCGGTGGCGAAAGCGTTGGCGGAGCACAACATCGAGTGGGTCGAGACGGGTTCGCCGTACGCGGTGACGCCGGGGCGCGTCACCAAGCCGGACGGCAGCCCGTACCGCGTCTTCACGCCGTTCTTCCGCGCCTGGACCGGCCGTGGCTGGCCTTCGCCCGCGGACACCGGACCGGCCCTTGTGGACTGGATCGAACCGGTGAAGTCGCTGAAGATCCCGCGTCCGCCCAAGGTTTCCGCGGCGCTGCCCGAGCCGGGCGAGCAGGCGGCCCTGGACGTCTGGCACGCCTTCCTCGACGACGGCATCGAGACCTACGACGAGGATCGCGACCGCCCGGACCGCGAAGGCACCACGCGGCTTTCGCCGTACCTGCGCTGGGGCTGCATCCACCCGCGCACGATCCTGGCCGACCTGTCCGGCGACGACCGGGTGGGCGCGAAGTCGTTGCGCAGCGAGATCTGCTGGCGCGAGTTCCACGCCGACGTCCTGTGGCACCGCCCGGAAACGGCCCGCGAGAACTACGACAAGCGGTTCGACGGCATGAAGCACGACGACGACCCCGAGGCCTTCGCGCGGTGGTGCGAGGGCCGGACGGGCTACCCGATCGTGGACGCCGGGATGCGGCAGCTGCTCGCCGAGGGCTGGATGCACAACCGGGTGCGGATGGTCGTGGCGAGCTTCCTGGTGAAGGATCTGCACCTGCCGTGGTGGCTGGGTGCCCGCCACTTCATGAAGCACCTGGTGGACGGCGACCTGGCGTCGAACCAGCTGAACTGGCAGTGGGTGGCGGGCTGCGGCACCGACGCGGCCCCGTACTTCCGCATCTTCAACCCGACGACCCAGGGGGAGAAGTTCGACCCGCAGGGGGACTACGTGCGCAAGTACGTGCCGGAGCTGCGTTCGGTGCCGGGCAAGGCGGTCCACAAGCTGAAGGAGCGCCCCGAGGAGTACCCGGAACCCATGGTCGACCACAGCCACGAGCGCCAGGTTTCCTTGGAGCGGTACGGCAAGATCACGTCGTGATCAGCCACGCAGGGCCTCCGTCAGCTTGATCCGGCTGCCGATCCGCAGCACGCTGTTGCCGTAGATCTTCCCGCCGATCCAGGTCAGCAGCGCGACCAGGGCGACCGTCAGCGTCAGCGACAGCCCGATCTCCCAGCCCGCCGCCGCGCCCGTCGCAATGCGGGCCGGCATCAGGATCGGGGAGAGCAGGGGGATCAGCGAGACGATCCGCGTCGCCGAGCCCGCCGGGTTCTGGACCAGCAGGTTGAACCCCGCGATGAACCCGACGACCAGGATGATGTTCAGCGGCCCGACCACCGACTGGGTGTCCTCCTGCCGGGAGACCAGCGAGCCCAGCGCGCCGTAGATGGTGGCGTACAACAGGAAACCCAGCAGGTACCAGAGCAGGCCCCACAGCACCGCGCCCGTCGCGAAGCCGGACAGCGTGAACACGCCGGTCGCCGACGCCGCACCGAGGCCGACCACCGCGAGGATGACCAGCTGGGTCAGGCCGACCAGGCCGAGCCCGATCACCTTGCCCAGCAGCAGCTGCCACGGCCGCACGCTGGCGAGCAGGATCTCCACGACCCGGCTCGACTTCTCCTCGACCACGCCCTGGGCGACCATCATCCCGTAGGTGATGATGCTCATGTACAGCAGGAACGCCACGACCAGCCCGACGACCAGCCGCTGCGTCTGGTCCGCCGGCTGCGGCGAAAGCGCGTCGTCCTGGACGTGGGTGCCGTTGACCCTGGCCATCACCTCGGCCGGCTCCAGCTGCGCCGAGGACAGCACGCCGTCGAGCACCTGCTGCTGGGCGACCTGGTCGAGCACCCGGCGCAGCTGGTCGTCCAAAGAGGACTTGTAGGTGGCGGTCAGCTGCGCAGCGCTGCCCGAGACGAGCGCGTCGAGGTCGCCGTCTTCGACCTTCTCCCGGCCCTCCGCCGGATCGGTGACGACGACCGTGCTGATCTCACGGCCCGAAAGCGCCGCTTCGGTCTGCAGCTGGCGGGCGATGCCGATCGCCTGGCCGGTCAGCCCGACCGTGTTCTTGTCCGACGAACTGGCCAGCGACGTCTGGAAGAAGACGTACCCCAGCAGCAGCACCAGCAGGACGCCGGTGCCGACCACGAACGACCGCGTGCGCAGCCGCGTGTTCAGCTCGCGCTTCAGCACGAGCCAGACGGCGCGCCGGCCACTCAACGTCCTCATCGCGCTTCCCCCTTCTCGGACACCGCGTCGCGGAACAGCTCGGTGAGCGAACGGCGACGGCGGCTGAACTCGGTGACCGGCCCGGTCGCCAGCGCGGCGGCCAGCACGGCCTGGTCGTCCGCGCCCGGTTCGAGGTCGAGCACGGTGGTCCCGCCGTTCTGCTCCAGGACCCCGACCCCCGGCAGGCCCGCGGCCCAGCCGGGGGACGCGGCGGGCGCGGTGACGACGAGCTTGCTGCGCGCCCCCGCGGTCAGCTCGTCGACCGTGCCGACGGCGACCATCCGGCCGCCGCGGATGATCCCGACCCGGTCGCACAGCCGCTCGACGAGGTCGAGCTGGTGGCTGGAGAACACCACCGGCACCCCCGCGGCGGCCTTCTCCCGCAGGACGCCGCTCATCACGTCGACGGCGAGCGGGTCGAGACCGGAGAACGGTTCGTCGAGCACCAGCACGGCCGGGTCGTGCACCAGCGCGGCAGCGAGCTGGACGCGCTGCTGGTTGCCGAGGGACAGCTTCTGCACCTCGTCCTTGCGGCGCTCGGCCAGGCCGAGCCGGGTGATCCAGGTTTCCGCGTTGCGGTGGGCCTCGTTGGCGTTCAGGCCGTGCAGCTCGGCCAGGTAGACGAGCTGGTCGAGCACCTTCATCTTCGGGTACAGCCCGCGTTCTTCGGGCATGTAGCCGATGTGGGTACGAGTCTCGTGCGTGACCGGTTTGCCGTCGAAGCGCACCTCACCGCCGTCGGAGGCCAGCACGCCCAGCGCGATCCGCATGGTGGTGGTCTTGCCGGCGCCGTTGCTGCCGACGAAGCCGAACAGCTCGCCGGCGCGGACGTCGAACGAGACGCCGTCCAGCGCGACCTTGGCGCCGTAGCGCTTGGAGATCCGGTCGATCTCCAGGGTCCCCTCAGGCATTTCCGATCCCCTCTTCGAAGTCTTCGGGGTCGTCGTCCGGCAGCGACCAGCCCAGCACGATGGCCGGGATGGTGGTGCCGGTGACCAGCAGCGCGGACAGCATCATGGCGCCGCGTTCCGGGGTGCCGGCGGCGAACAGGCCGTACAGCATGGCGATCAGCATCAGGTAGCTGAGCGCCTGGTAACCGATGTAGGTGACGCGGTGGCGCCACTCGCGCTCGCGTTCGTCGAGCAGCCGCGAGAAGCTGCCGCACATCCGGCCGGTCAGGATGCGCAGCGTGAGGAACGCGCACCCGCCGACGACCAGCCCGGTCAGCCAGAAGGCCGGGAAGGCCCACTTGGGCTGGCTTTCGAACTGCGAGGCCCCGGCGACCAGAGCCAGGTCGGCGAGCACCAGGACGACGACGAGCGTCCGGCGGTGCTTCCGGGTGCGCCAGCCCGGCAGCTTCCGCGCTCGGTTCTGTTCGGCTTCTTCGAGTTTGTCGAGCTGGCGTTCCCAGTAGGCCGTGAGACGGCCCGGTTGCTCGGTCATGCTCCCCCCTCGCGGTAGACCTGGGTGGAAAGAGGCGTGAACGGCGCGCGGCTGAAGACCGCCTCGACGGGCAGGTCGAACACCGCGCAGATCCGGAACGCCAGGTCCAGGCTCGGATAGTGATCACCGCGTTCGAGCGCGCCGATGGTCTGTGGATTGACTTCGACGGCGCTCGCCAGCGCGGCTCGGGTCATCCCGCGCTCGGCCCGGAGCACGGGAAGCCGGTTGTAGATCGGCAGCTCTTTGCCGCGTCTGACCGGGCTCATGCAGCCAACTGTTGCAAAAACCCAACGACTCGTCAACCTAAGAGAACATCAAGAAGGGTTGACGTGCTCAGGTCAACCCCGCTAGCGATTTGTCGACAAGTTCCGCCACCCGTGCCCGCGCGGCTTCGGCGTCCGACGGGATCAGCGACAGCCGCGTCCGGCGTTCCAGGACGTCCTCGACGTCCAGCGCTCCCTCGTTCCGCACCGCCCACACCACCTCGGCCGCCGTGATCTCCGTTCCCGGGCCCACCGGGGCCGCGAACTCCGCGTCCAGCTCGCCCAGCGCCGCCACCCGGGGTGCTTCGGTGCCGTACCGCTCCACCAGCCGCGGCGCGGCGTCCACAAACGACAACTCGGGCCGCGGAGCCGCCCCCAGCAACGGCAAGCGCGCGGTGTGGCAGGGCGAAACCGGCAAGCCCGCCAGGCGGACGGCCGCGTCGACGGCGTCCTCGGCCATCCGGCGGTACGTCGTGAGCTTGCCGCCGACCACGGTCAGCAGCCCGTCGGAACCGGCCAGGACCGCGTGCTTGCGGGACAGGTCCGCCGACCGGCCGCCCGTTCCCTCGACCAGCGGCCGCAGCCCCGCGTAGGACCCGGCGACGTCGGCGCGCGTGAGCGGCCGCGACAGAACGGACGAAGCCAGCGACAGCAGAAAGTCCACATCGGACTCGGGAACCGCCGGCACGGACGGAATCGGCCCGGCGACGGGTTCGTCGGTCAGTCCCAAGTAGACCCGCCCGTCCGGCTGCGGGAGCAGGAAGACGAACCGGTTCGTCTCGCCGGGCACGCCGATGTTCACCGATGTCGTCCCCATCGGCACCGTCCCCGGCGCCAGCACCAGGTGCGAACCGAGCGAGGGCCGCAGCCGCACCGCGCCCGTCAGCGTTCCGGCCCACACCCCGGTCGCGTTGATCACCTGCCGGGCGTGGATGTCCACTGTGGATCCCGAAAGGCCGTCGCGCGCCTGGACCCGGTCCGCCGAAACCGCAGTGGCCGAGAGCCGGGTCAGGATCCGGGCGCCGAACGACGCCGCCGTGCGGGCGAGGGTGACCACCAACCGCGCGTCGTCGACCAAAGCGCCGTCGTAGGCCAGCAGTGCGCCGCGCAGGCCGTGGGAAGAAAGCCCCGGAGCCAGGGACAAGGCGAGTGCGGCGGGAATCGAGCGAGGCCGGGGCAGCACCGACGACGGCGTGCGCGCCGCCCGGCGGAGCGCGTCCCCCGCGCGCAGGCCCGCCGCGACCAGAGCCTGCTGAGCCCGGGAGGTGCTGGGGTACAACGGGAACAGCTGCGGCATCGCCCGCGTCAGGTGCGGGGCCGTGCGCGTCATCAGGATCCCGCGCTCCACCGCGCTCTCGTGCGCCAGCCCGAGTTCGCCGTGCGCCAGGTACCGCAGGCCGCCGTGGACCAGCTTCGACGACCAGCGGGACGTCCCGAACGCCAGGTCGTGCGCCTCCACGAGCGCCACCGACAGGCCGCGCGAAGCCGCGTCCAGCGCGATGCCCGTGCCGGTGACGCCGCCGCCGACCACCGCGATGTCCACGCGCTCGCCCGACGCCAGCCGCGCGAGCTCGCGTTCGCGGCGCCGCGCGTTGAGCGAGCCGGACGTCATGGCCGCAGTGCCGCGTCGAGCACGTGGGTGAACTCCGCCATCAGCGCCGCCTCGTCGACGTCCGCGGTGGCCGGGCGCAGCGAAAACGCGAACGACTGCACCACCAGCAGCACCGACCGCGACTGCACCGCGACCGGCGCGCGCCGGATCGAGCCGTCCCGGTGGCCGGCCTCCAGGAGCCCGTGCAGCGCCTGCTCGGCGAACTTCTGCGTCGCGCCGAGCCGCTCCACGATGTACGGGAGGACGAGCTCCGGGTCGACGTCGAGCAGCGTGCGGAACAGCGGGTCGGTCGACAGCGCGCGGACGCCGGCCGCCGCGATGAGCACCAGGCGGTCGCGGCTGGTCGCCGCGTCGGCGCCGCTTTCGCTCGCCGTGCGCAGCAGCCCGCTGAACTCGCGGGTCATCAGCGCCGCGAGCACGCTGCGGACGTCGGGGAACCGGCGGTAGACCGTCATCCGGCTGACGCGCGCGGTGCGGGCGATCTCGGCGAGTGTGGTGCGGCGCACACCGACGGCCAGCACGCACGAGCGCGCGGCGTCGAGCAGCACGTCATCGGCCACTCGCGTCGCCGTTTGGCGGTTGCGGGTGTCCGCGAGCGCGGACGAACCCGCCGTCTGCGTGGTGTGACGTTTTACGTCCATGTGTCACACTGTAGTCGTGAACGCTCTCATTGACCACCGCCTCCGCCGGTCCTGGACCGCGGAAGCCGCCGGCGCCGCCCCGCTGCCCGCGCGGGCGGCCAAGTGGCTTGAACAGCGTATCGGTCCGGTGGCCCCCGATGCCGCCCCAACCGACGACTTGCCGGTAAAAATACCGTCGACGAAACTCGCGAAATCTGCCGAGGAGGCGCTGGCCAAGGTCGTCGGCGCGGAAAACGTGCAGGTCGACGACCCGGCGCGGCTCGCGCGGGCGACCGGGCTGTCCTACCTCGACCTCCTGCGCCGCCGTTCGCCTTCGGCGGACTTCCCGGTGCCCGACGCCGTCGTGCTCCCGGCCGGCCCCGACGAGGTCCAGGAAGTCCTCGACGTCTGCGTGCAGCACGACATCGGCGTCGTGCCCTTCGGCGGCGGGACGTCGGTGGTCGGCGGGGTCGCCGCGCTGAGCGGGGAGAAGACGTCGGTGATCGCGCTGGACCTCGTCCGGCTCGACGCGCTGGTGTCGGTGGACGCCGAGTCGCGCATCGCCGTCCTGCAGGCGGGCGTCCGCGGCCCCGAGGCGGAGCGGCTGCTCGCCGGGCACGGCCTGACGCTCGGGCACATCCCGCAGTCGTTCGAGCGCGCGACGATCGGCGGCTTCGCGGCGACGCGCTCGGCCGGCCAGGCGTCGTCGGGCTACGGACGCTTCGAGGACATGGTGACCGGCGTGCGGCTGGCCACCCCGCGCGGCGCGTGGAAGCTCGGCGTCGCCCCGGCGTCGGCGGCCGGGCCGGACCTGCGCCAGCTGGCGATCGGCAGCGAGGGGACGCTCGGCGTGATCACCGAGGTGGCACTGCGGGTGCGGCCGGCGCCGGCGGTCCGGCGCTACGAGGGTTATGCGCTGCCGGGCTGGGCGGCCGGCGCCGAAGCGGTGCGGGACCTCGCGCAGCACCACGCGCTCGCCGACGTCACCCGGCTGTCCGATGTGGACGAGACCGAAGTGTCCCTCGCGCTGAACGCAGGATTGAAGACGGCGGCGCTGCGCCGTTATCTGGCCGTGCGGGGCGTGCGCCGGCCGTGTTTCCTCATCGTGGGCTGGGAAGGCACCGCGCACGACGTGGCGCTGCGGCGCCGGGAGACGGCCCGGCGGCTGAAGGCTTCGGGTGCCGTGCGCGTCGGCAAGGCGCTCGGCGAGTCGTGGCGGCACGGCCGGTTCTCCGGGCCCCGGCAGCGGGACACGTTGCTGGACCTGGGTGTCTGCGTCGAGACGCTGGAGACCGCCGCCTACTGGTCCAATGTGGACGAGCTGCGCGACGACGTCCGCGCGGCGCTGACGGCGGCCCTGGGCCGCTCGATCGTCATGTGCCACATTTCGCACGCGTACGAAACGGGGGCGTCGCTGTACTTCACGGTGCTGACGGCCCGCGACGAAGCGGACCCGGTCGGGCAGTGGCAGCGCGCGAAAGCCGCGGCGTGCGAAGCGATCGCCGGGCTCGGCACGATCTCGCACCACCACGCCGTCGGCGTCGACCACGCGCCGTACCTCCACGCGGAAATCGGCGCGCTGGGCGTGGAGGTGCTGCGCGCGGCGAAATCCGCCGTGGACCCGACCGGGATCCTCAACCCCGGGAAGCTGGTTTAGAAGGTCACCACGCTGCGCAGGACGTCGCCGTGGTGCATGCGCTCGAAGGCCTGCTCGACGCCGTCGACGCCGATCCGCTCGGTGACGAACTTGTCGAGCGGCAGCCGGCCCTGCAAGTAGAGGTCGACGAGCATCGGGAAGTCGCGGCTGGGCAGGCAGTCGCCGTACCAGGAGGACTTGAGCGAGCCGCCGCGCGAGAAGAAGTCGATCAACGGCAGGTCGTTCAGCCGCATTTCCGGCGTCGGCACGCCGACCAGGACGACCGTGCCGGCCAGGTCGCGCCCGTAGAAGGCCTGCCGCCAGGTCTCGGGACGGCCGACGGCGTCGATCACGACGTCGGGGCCGAAGCCGCTGGTGGCGTCCTGCATGGCCTCGACGACCTGCGCCTCGGACAGGCCCTTGCTGTTGAGCGTGTGGGTGGCCCCGAAGTCCTTCGCCCAGGTGAGCTTCCGGTCGTCCATGTCGATCGCGACGATCGTGGTGGCCCCGGCCAGCTTCGCCCCGGCGATGGCGGCGTCCCCGACCCCGCCGCACCCGATGACGGCGACCGAGTCCCCGCGCGTGACGGCGCCGGTGTTGATGGCCGCACCGAGCCCGGCCATCACCCCGCACCCGAGCAGCCCGGCGACGGCGGGCTCGGCGGCCCGGTCGACCTTCGTGCACTGTCCGCTGTGGACAAGCGTCTTCTCGAGGAAGGCCCCGACCCCGAGGGCGGGCGACAGCTTGGTGCCGTCCTGCAGGGTCATCGGCTGGGTGGCGTTGAAGGTGGCGAAGCAGTACCACGGCTTGCCGCGCTTGCAGGCCCGGCAGGTGCCGCAGACGGCGCGCCAGTTGAGGATGACGTAGTCGCCGGGCTCGAGATCGGTGACGCCCTCGCCGACGGCCTCGACGACCCCGGCGGCCTCGTGGCCGAGCAGGAACGGGAAGTCGTCGTTGATCCCGCCCTCGCGGTAGTGCAGGTCGGTGTGGCAGACCCCGCAGGCCTGGACGTTCACGACGGCTTCGCCGGGACCGGGATCGGGCACGAGGACGGTCTCCAGCGAGACGGGCTCGCCCTTCGCCCGCGAAACGACCCCCTGGACCTCGTACGGCATTCGAACCACCTTCCGGCTGCGCTGCTGGTCGACCGCAGCTAATCACGGATCATGCGGAGATGGCGACATCCGCATGAGTGAGGTTTTGCGCAACATGTTGCGTGTTACGCAACTGTGCGTCGCCGGTCGGCGATGGCGGCGAGGTCTTGGCCGGTGAGGCCGGTGGCGTGGTCGACGGTGAGCAGGAGGGCCGGGCCCGGGTGGTGGCCCGCGACCCAGGCGAAGGGGTGCCTCGCCGCCCACTCGACGATCGCTTTGGTAAGGCAGCCGCGCGCCCGGGACGTCTCACGCAGCAGCGGCCCGCCACGCCCGGGCAGGCGACCTCGCATGCGACCCGTGCCAAACCGCTGAAACCATGCCCCGCCCGCTGCTGGGCCCGCCGCCGCCCCCGGCGCTGGACTTCCCGGACGACAGCCTCTCCACGCTGCACTGGAAGAACACTGCCGCGCAACAGCCCCGGCATGGCGGGCGGCCTCTACCGCGTAGGAGTCCCGGCGCGGCGGCTACTGCCCGCGTGGCCACTGTCGCGCAAGGCCGCCGCGCGGGTGGTCGGCGCCGGAAACCGCGGCTCAGTGCAGGTCGTGCGTGGGCCTCCGGCCCCCGGTATCCAGCTTACCGGGCACCACCGACAGTTTCCGGCGGCTCCGGGAGCGCCATCGACGCCAGCTTCGCCGGGTCGGCCACCGCCGCGATGTTCGTGATGCGGCCGTCCGTCACCGTGAATGCCACCACCGACAGCGGCGTTCCGTCCGGGCGCCATGCCACCACGCCCGGCAAGCCGCCCACCAACACCGCGCGGCCCCCTGCCGCCGCTCCGAAGCGGGCTCCCGTTGCCACGTTCGTCGCCCCCAGGACCACCACCACTCCGTCCGGGGTGTCCACCGTCAAGCGGACCTCCGGGTCCAGTACGCGCAGCAACTGCTCGAAGTCGCCGTCGCGGGCTGCCGTCAGGAATGCCTGGACCACCTCGTGCTGGGAAGGCCCTGTCGGGGGCGAGGGCGTCCGGACCTTGCGGCGGGCCCGGCTGGCCAGCATCTTGGCCGCCGCCGTCGACTTGCCCAGGATGCGGGCGATCTCCTCGAACGGCACCGCGAACAGGTCGTGGAGCACGAACGCCAGCCGCTCGCTCGGGCCGAGGGACTCCAGGACCACCAGCAGCGCCAGGCCCACCGAGTCGGCCAGCTCCGCGTCCTCCTCCGGGGAGGCCGCCACCGTGACGACGACCTCCTCGTACAGCCCCTCGGGTCGCGCTCGGCGCGCCCGCAGCACGTCCAGGCTGATCCGGCCGACCACCGTCGTCAGCCAGCCCTCGAGGTTCTCGATCGTCGCCTCGTCCTGGCGGGACAGGCGCAACCAGGCCTCCTGGACCACGTCCTCGGCGTCGGCGTGGGAGCCGAGGACGCGGTGGGCCACCGCGCGCAGGCGGTCTCGCTGCGCTTCGAACGTCGAAGCCAACCTGTCGGACATGGTCGTTACCTTCCTCGCTTCCGCTCCGTCGTGGACATGACGGGCCCGGAGGGGCACAGGTAACCGATGGAGGAACCGATGGAACCACGGCTGACGACCCAGAGCGATCCCGACGTGACCGGCGCGGTCCAGCAGCTCTACAAATCAGTGCACCGCGCCGGGGCCGATCCGCTGCTGCTCGAGCTGGTCCACCTGCGGGCCAGCCAGATCAACGGCTGCGCCCCCTGCACCTACGCCGGCGTCCGGTCGGCGAAGCGGCAGGGCGAGACCGACGACCGCCTGCACAGCGTCGTCACCTGGCGCGAAACGCCGTTCTTCACCGAGCCGGAACGGGCCGCGCTCGCGCTCACCGAGGCCGCCACGCGGATCGAAGACGGCCAGCCCGGCGTGACCGACGAGATCTGGGCGGCCGCCGCCGGGCACTTCGACGAGACGCAGCTGTCCGCGATCGTCACGCACATCGCGCTCACCGGCTTCTTCAACCGGATCAACCGGGCGATCCGGGAGCAGGCCGGCAAGACCTGGTGAGCCCGGCGGGGCGCCGGGAAGGCGCCCCGCCGGACCCGGCCGGTGGTCATGCCGGCGTGATGATGTACGCGACGCCGCCCGGGCCGCTCGCCACGGTGCCGTCCGCGCGGTACCGCTTCGTCCGCTGCCAGATCTTCTCGAACTGATCGCGCTGGTAGATGTTTCGGACGCGGTCGTTGCTGCTCGACGCCGGGTCGTTCGCGATCACGTCGCCGTCCTTCGTGAAGCCGACGACGACCATGATGTGCCCCGACGTGCCGTAGCCGGCGCCGTCGAGTTCCGACGACAGGAACGACTGCGACGTGATCACCGGGATGCCCCGCGCGATGTAGTTCTCCAGCTCGTTCAGGGAGTGCAGCCGCGTGATGTGGCCGCGCAGCCCGCGCGAAGCCGCGTACGCCGTGTTGAACGGCCAGTTGCCGGTGCCGTCGTAGGCGTGGTCGTAGGTGTAGCGCGCGGCGAAGGCCACCTGCGGGTCGACGTAGTCCGCCGGGATCCACGACATCTCCGCCGCCGACGGCTTCTTGCCCCAGTACTCGGCCACCATCTCGGTCGACGTCGGGCTGCACCAGGCCTCGCCGCCCCCGCCGTACTCCGGGAACTGTCCTTTGTGGAGGTTCTGCGCGTAGGCGGGCACCTTCAGCTCGATCCCGGTGGCGCGCCCGGGCTTCGTCGGCTGGACCTCGAAGCGGTCCGGGACGGCCGAGGTCATCGCGCCCAGCAGGCTCACCGACGGCGTCGCGCCCGACCCGGCTTCGCGGTAGAGGCTGACCCGCAGGTGGTAGGACTTCAGCGTCACGCCGGTCTTCATCACCAGCGTGTCCACGTCGACCAGCGCGTTCGCGTCGTCCTGGCCGTCGACGCTGGTGCGCAGGACGTCGGCGTCGCCGCTGGCCCACCGGCCCATCACGTACCACGCCGTTTCGGCGCCCGCCGACGTCCGGCCCTGCGCCTCGACCTGCAGCCAGGTCTTCGCGGGCGTCTTCGCGTTCCAGGACGCGACCAGCTGCGTCGCGCCGAAACCCTGCCGGTACTCCGGCGACGTCCACTGGCCGTACTCGTACGTCCTGGTCGTGCCGAGTTCCGGCTCGGTGTGCTGGACCGTGCCGGCCGGGTGCGTGATGCGCAGGCCGTCCCGGGTGAGCGCGACCCCGGCGAAGCCGCCTTCGTGGAAGCGGCCGCCGGTCCACTCGTGGTAGTCGATCGCCTCGTCGTCGTGCGGCCGGACGGGCGTGGCCTCGGCGACTTGCGTGGTTACGGCAGATAACACGACCACTGACAATAAGGTGAACAACTCACGTGCGCGCATCGCGGCTCCCTGATAGACCCACCCAGTTGCCAGGGATTTTCGCCGTTCCGGCCGGGTCTGTAAACAGGTACCTACAGGACGGCCTGCGTCTGTGTCACTTTCGCGACCAGCTTGCCGTCATCGTCGTGGATTTCGGTCTCCACCACGACGAACTTGCGGCCCGCGTGCAATGGTCTGGACGACGCAACGGCGTAGCCCGAACGCACGGCACGCAGGAAGTTCGTCTTCGATTCGACGGTCGTGGTGCCCTGCCCGCCCTCGGGCAGGTTGAGGAACGCGCACACGGCGCCGGTCGAGTCGGCCAGCGCCATGAGCGCGCCCCCGTGCAGCGCGCCGCCGAGCGTGCAGAGGCTCTCGTCCCACTTCAGCCGGCTGCGGACGAGCTCCCGCCCGTGCTCCAGCACCTCCACGCCGAGGCGTTCGGAAAACGGCATGGAGCGGTGGAAGAGCTGCGTGCCTTCAAGATCGGTCATGCGACCACTGTGCCGCACCTCAGCTCAGCGGGTTGACGAGCAGCAGCTCCGTGTTGTGGTCTTCGGCCGCGCCGACGCGGCCCAGGTCGGTGTGGATGTCGTTGTAGGACAGCTCGCGGTACAGCGACGCAAGCGCTTGCGGCGTCCGGGCGTCGTAGTCCACGGCGTACGGCGCTTCGGCCTCGATCAGCGTCGTGAACAGCGACAACGTGCCGTCGGCGTTGTCCGCGACCTCGACGATCCGCGCGTGCTGCGGGAAGTCGACGTGCGACGCCGTGTTGATCTCCCAGAAGCCCTGCTGCGGCGTGTTCCCGGCGTGCGGCGTGATCTTGTTGAGGTGCGTGTGGCCGTTCACCCAGGCCAGCATGTTCGGGAACCGCTTGAGCAGCGCGACGAAGGCGTTGCCGTCCAGCCGCGGGTCGAGCAGGTGGCGCGAATCCGGCAGCAGGTTGCCCATCGAGCCGCTGGTGTGGTGGCTGAACAGCAGGAACAGCTCGTCGGTGACGGAGTGGGTGACCTTGCGGCCGAAGAAGTCGTAGTAGGTCGAGCTGTTGCGCTTGAGCGTCGACTCGACCCAGGAGTACTGCGCGAGCCCGATCGACCCGTCGGCGAACCCGGCGTCGGTGGTGGTGTCGAGGCTGATCCCGGTGATGCCGGGCGCGATCCGGAAGGTGTAGTAGACGTTCTGGCCGTCGGCGTTGGCGCTGGTGAAGCCGTGCCCGACCGGGCCGGGGCCGGTGTTGGCGCTGTCGAGGTGGGCTCGGACGAACTCGCCGGTGCTGAACGGACGGCGCCGCGCGTCCGGCGTCACCTCGCGGATGGTGCCGCTGCCGCCGAACAGCTCCGCGACCGGCACGCCGGAGCCCTTCTTGATGGCGTCGGCGAGCTTCTTGGAGGTGGTCTCGTCCTTGCCGATCACCTTGTACTTCCCGGTGTACCAGGCGTCGATCCCGGGGATCTGCGCCGGCAGCGAGCCGACGATGCTGTCGTCGTGGTTGCCGAAGGTGCAGAACCACGGGACGTCGAGGCCGGGCGCGGTGAAGGTCCGCAGGCCGGCTTCGAGCAGGCCGGGCAGCTGCGGGAAGCCCTTCGCCGAGTAGTTGTCGCCCACACCGGGGATCGAGGGGTTCCAGTACTCGTCGTTGCCGGAGCTCTGGACGCCTTCGTAGGCGTTCTTGTCGCCGGAGTTCGGGGTGACCGTGCCGCCGTTGAGGACCTTGAGGAACCAGTCGAGCTCGATCAGCTCGTGGTTGTCGGTGTTGTCGCCGGTGGTGACCATCAGGTCGAACGGCCGCCCGGTGAACGGCCCCTGCCGCACGCTGTTGACGCGCTCGACGAGCGCGCTGGTGGCGACGGTGCCGAGCGCCTCCTGCGGCCGGTGCGCCGAGCCGATGAAGGGGTGCAGGTACTCGAACCGCGCGGGGCTCTCGGCGTCGGTGATGTGCAGGTCGGTGAACTGGACGAAGGCGGACAGCGCCCGGCGCCGGTCGTCGCGCCCGCTCTTCGCGGTGGCGAGATCGCTCCGGACGACCAGCGGCCACCCGGGGCCCGCGGAGAGGCGCGAGTAGGTGCTGGTGCCGCCGCCGGTGGCGACCTGCTCGAGCGTGGTGCCGGCGGTGCTGACCGAGCGCGTGCTGGTGAGCCGCAGGGCGCGGTCGAGGGCGTTCGCGGCAGGCGTGCAGAGCAGCAGCCCGACACCGGCGGCGCCCGCGGTGGTGAAGGTGCGCCGGGTGAGTTCGGCCATGAGTTCGCTCCCCAGTCTTCTCGGTTGACCGGCACCGTGCCGGACGCCGGTGACCGGACGGTGAACGTGACATTTCGAGCTACCTTGTCACAGGTGTCGGGATGGCTGTACCGCCGAAGGTCGTGGTCATTTCGGCGGACCCGCTTCAGCCCTTCAAACCGGACTCCGCCACGCCGCGCACCAGGTACCGCTGCAGGAACGCGAACAGCAGCACGATCGGCAGGATCGACACCGCGGCCGCCAGGAACAGCAGGTTCAGCTGCGGGTTCTGGGCCGTCAGCAGCCCCGACAGCGCCACCTGAACCGTCCACGAATCCGGTGATTGCGCGATGATCAGCGGCCACAGGAACGCGTTCCAGCTGCCGATCACCGTGATCACCGCGATCGCCGCGAAGAAGCCCTTCGAATTGGGTACGACGATCCGCCAGAACACGCCCCAGCGGGACAGGCCGTCCACCCGGCCGGCCTCCTCCAGCTCACGGGGGAAGTCCAGGAAGTACTGCCGGAACAGGAAGACGCTGAACGCGCTGAACAGCCCGGGGATCACCAGGCCGCGGAAGTCCGACAGCCAGCCCAGCGACGAGACGACCACGAAGCTCGGCACGAACGTCACCGACGTCGGGATCATCAGCGTCGCCAGCACCGCGTAGAACACGATCTTGGCGTGCCGGTACGGGATCCGCGCCAGCCCGTAACCGGCCAGCGAACAGATCACCAGCAGGCCGACCGTCTGCAGGGTCGCGACCAGCGCCGAGTTCAGCAGGCTGCGGGCGAACGGGACGTCCGACAGCGAGAACAGCCGCGAGAAGTTCTCCCAGTGCACTGTGGACGGGAAGAACGTCCACTGTGGAGAAGTGATATCCGATCGCGAAGCCAGGCCGTTGCGCAGCAGCAGGTAGAACGGCAGCAGGAACAACACCGCCGCCACCACCAGGCAAATCCACCGCAGGAACGCCCTCATGAGGCACGCCCGAACCGCAGCACCCGGCCCTGCAACAGCGTCACCAGGGCGATGATCAGCGCCAGGATCACCGCGCCGGCACTGCCGCGGCCGAGGTCCTGGCCGCCTGACCCCAGGGACGTGTAGTACAGGTAGACCAGCGGCGGCCGGGCGAACGGCGGGTAGCCGCGGGCGTCGCCCATGATGTTGTAGAACTCGTCGAACGCCTGGTAGGCATTGATCAAGTTCAGCAGCAGCACCGCCACCGCCGTCGCGCGCAGCTGCGGCAGGGTGATGTACCGGAACACCTGCCAGCCCGGTTTGGCGCCGTCGAGCCACGCCGCCTCGTACAGCTGGGCCGGGATGCGTTGCAGCGCGGCGATGAACAGGATCATGTAGAAGCCCAGCTGCAGCCACAGCCGCGCGGTCACCAGCACCACCCAGTACAGCGGCGGGTCGACCGTTCCGGTCCAGGCCACCGGGTCGGCGCCGAACAGGCCGAGCACGGTGTTCGCGAGGCCGTACCGGACCCCCGAGAACAGCGACGTCTTCCAGATCAGCGACGCCACCACGTACGAGCACGCGAACGGCAGGAAGAACACCGACCGGAAGAACGCCCGCGCGAACCGCAGCTGGTTGACGCCGAGCGCGAGGGCCAGCGACAACACGAACGTCAGCGGCACGATGAACACCGCGAACACGCTGAACGTCCCCAGGCTCGACAGGAACGGCTCGTCGGTGAGCATGTGCCCGTAGTTGTCCAGCCCGACGAACTCGGTCGGCGTCACCGTGTTGCGCGCGTCGAAGAACGAGAGGTACGCGCTCCAGCCGATCGGCAGGTACGCGAAGATCGCCAACCCGATCAGGAACGGCCCGACGAACAGCCAGAACGCGCGCGCATCGCGCCGCTTCATTCGAAGAGGCGCTTCAGCTCGGCCTTCGCCACCTCGACCGCGGTTTTCACCTGGGCCGTCGGGTCCGCGCCCTCCTTGGCGATTTTCGCGACCGCGTCGGACAGCGCCGTGTTCGACTGCTGCGTCCACACCGGGCCGCCGACGAGGTGGCTGTTCTCCTTGACGAACCGGGCCGCGTCGGCGGCCGGGCCGGACTTGAGGTTGTCCGCGCGGCCGATCAGGCTCTGGCGGGCCGGCACGTGGAAGCCGAACTTCGTCGCGAACTCCAGCTGGTCCTGCGTCTGGTCGATCCACAGCCACTTCACGAACGCCTTCGCCTCGGTGACGTGCGCGCTCTTGGCGTTCACCATCGCGCCGTACGCGCCGACCGGGACCGACGGCGCGCCGCTGCCGTCCAGCTTCGGGAAGGGCAGGACGCCGAAGTCGTCGTCGAACGCCTGGCGGATCTTCGGCACGTTCCACAGGCCGGTCCACTGCATCGCGGTCAGGCCGTCGACGAACGCGCCCGGGTCCGACCAGTCCGCCGGCGCGCCGAGCAGCAGGGAACCGTTGGCGTTCAGCGTGTGCAGCTTCGCCAGCGCGGTCGCCGCGCGCGGGTCGTCGAAGCCGACCTCGCGGTTGCCGTTCTTCAGGAAGTCGAGCCCCGCGGACCACAGCAGCGGGCCGGTGAGCACGCCGACGCCGCCGTCGTTGCCCGCGAAGAAGCCCTTGACGCCGTCCTTCGTGAGCTTCCCGGCGGCGTCGATGAGCTCGTCGACCGTCTGCGGCGGCTGCACCCCCGCGGCCTGCAGCAGGCTCTTGCGGTAGAAGAGCACCTGCGTGTCGGTGGCCTGCGGGATGCCGTAGACCCGGCCGTCGACGGTCTGCGCGGCCAGCACGGCCGGGCTGAAGTCGTCCTTGACCGGCCCGATGACGTCGTCGAGCGGGACGACCTGCTTCTGCCGCACCCAGTCGATCTTGACTTGCGCCTCGAAGACGTCCGGCACCTTGCTGTTCTGCAGCGCGGTGACGATCTTCGAGTCGTAGTCGCCGGGGTTCCACTGCACGGTGACGGCGGCGCCGGGGTAGCTCGCCGCGTACCGCTTGACGGCGTCCTGGACGCCTTCCTCGCCGTACGCGTGGTACCACTGCTGGAGCGCGACCTTCGAAGCCTGGGACGGCGGCGGGCCCGCCGAGTACGCCGTCGAGGGCGGCGGGTCACCCTGCCGCCCGGTGTTCGACCCGCAGGCCGTCGCCAGCGCGCCCATTCCCGCCAGTGCGAGGAAATTCCGCCTGTTCCGCTGCATCCCCAGAACTCCTCCGACGTGCTCCGAAGGCCACCATAGGGGGGTCAGGGTCCCCTATGGTGACCGCCAGAGGCATGAGACTCGCCGGAGATTTACCCGTTAGAGCTGTGCGATGTCGAGCTTTCCCTCGGAGTAGGACGCGCGGATCCGCTTCTTGTCGAACTTGCCGACGCTGGTCTTGGGCACTTCGTCCACGAACGTCCAGTTCTCCGGCAACTGCCACTTCGCGACCTTGTCGCTGAGGTAGTCGCGCAGCTCTTCCGGCGTGACGCTCTGGCCTTCCTTGAGCACGACGGCGACCAGCGGCCGCTCGTCCCACTTCTCGTCCGGGATGCCGACGACCGCGGCCTCGGCCACCGCGGGGTGGCCCATCACCTGGTTCTCCAGGTCGACCGAGGAGATCCACTCGCCGCCGGACTTGATGACGTCCTTGGCGCGGTCGGTCAGCGTCAGGTAGCCGTCGGCGCTGATCCTGCCGACGTCGCCGGTGCGCAGCCAGCCGTCGTGGAACTTGTCCGGGTCGACTTCCGTGCCGCCGTAGTACGAAGCCGCGATCCAAGGGCCCTGGACCTCGAGCTCGCCGACGGCGTCGTCGTCCCAGGGCAGCACCGCGCCGTCGTCGTCGATCAGCCGCGCGCGCACCGACGCCGGGAAGCGGCCCTGCGTGTAGCGGTACTTCCAGATGTCGTCGCCGGTCGCCGACGCCGGCGGCCGGGCGACGCTGCCCAGCGGCGACGTCTCGGTCATGCCCCAGGCGTGCAGGATCGACACGTGGTGCCGCTCCTGGAAGGCGTGCATCAGCGACGGCGGCACCGCGGACCCGCCGACGACGACCTCGCGCAGGTGCGAGATGTCCTGCGGGTGGGCTTCGAGGTGGGCGAGCAGGCCCTGCCAGACGGTCGGGACCGCGCCGGCGAAGGTCGGCTTCTCGGCGGCCAGCATCGCCGAGATCGGCGCCGGCTGGAGGAACCGGTCCGGCATCAGCAGCGACGCACCGACCATGAGCGCCGCGTACGGCAGGCCCCACGCCATCGCGTGGAACATCGGCACGATGGCCAGCGCTTTGTCGCTCTGCGCGAGGTTCATGCTGTCGCTCATGCAGACCTGCATCGAGTGCAGCCAGATCGACCGGTGTGAATAGGCGACGCCCTTGGGGTCACCGGTGGTGCCCGACGTGTAACACATCGCGGCGGCCGAGCGCTCGTCCACGTCCGGCCAGTCGAAGGTGTCCGGCTGGGCGGCCAGCAGCTCGGCGTAGGAGTGCACCTCGACGCCGTCGGGGGCTTCGAGGGACGCGGCGTCGCCGTTGGCCACGATGACGTGCCGGACCGTCTTGAACTGCGGCAGCTGCTTGGCCAGCAGGGGGACGAGGGTGCCGTCGACGATGACGACGTGGTCCTCGGCGTGGTTGGCGACGAACACGAGCTGCTCCGGGAACAGCCGGATGTTCAGCGTGTGCAGCACGGCGCCCATGGCCGGAACGGCCAGGTAGGCGGCCATGTGCTCGGCGTTGTTCCACATGAACGTGCCGACGCGCTGGTCGCCTGTCACGCCGAGGCCCCGGAGCGCGTTCGCGAGCCGGGCGGCGTGCCTGCCGAGGTCGCCGTAGGTCTCGCGGCGGGCTTCTGAACCGGTCCAGGTGATGACTTCGCTCGCCGAGTGCACCGACGTGCCGTGACGGAGCAGGTTCGCCAGCGACAGCTGGCCGTCCTGCATGGTGCTCAACATGGTCGCTCCCGGGGGTCGCTCGCCGGTGAACTGGGGTTGCGCCGACTCTAGTGCGGATCGGGTGAAGCGGGCATGGTCAACAACGGCTCCGTTCGGTCACGGTCGTCGCGCGATCGGGCGACGACCGGACGATGATCAAGATCATCTCTTTTTCGGCTTTTCCTTATGTGCAAGGAAATGTGCACGAGAACAGCGGGTAACGGAGGCTCCACTTCCGGGTGAGAAGGGCCACGTGAAGCGCTTCTTGGGAGCGTTTCCGCAGGCCGGAGCGGGTTGCCCGGTATCACCTCCGGGGGTAATAAGTGCGTGTCGGTTGCACGGCCAGGAAGCGGGTGGCGTTTACTGGGCCCGTGGCAAGAGACGGCTGAGCAGCGCTTGCAGGAGCAAGCACTCACAAAAGCTGTCGGCCGCGAAAGCGGAGACCTGAGAGGAAAGGACACTACGTTGGCTCTGCCTACGTTGACTCCGGAGCAGCGCGCCGAGGCCCTGGCCAAGGCCGCCGAGGCTCGCAAGGCGCGTTCGGAGCTGCTCGCGTCGATCAAGTCCGGCAAGGAGAGCATCGAAAAGGTGCTCAAGCAGGCCAAGGAGAACAAGACCATCGGGAAGACGAAGGTCACCCAGCTGCTGAAGGCCGTCCCCGGCCTCGGCGCGGTGAAGGTCGCCGCCCTGCTCGAGCAGGCCGGCATCGACCCGGACCGGCGTGCGGCCGGCCTGGGCGAGCGCCAGCGCGAGGCGCTCATCGACGCGCTCAAGTAGCTCGTCACCAGGAGCTGACCGCGAGGGGAGTGTCGCTGGCGACACTTCCCTCGCGGATCTCCCGTCGCCTGGGAGGCTGGTCTTGTGAGTTCTCCTGATCCGGTGACCCCGGCTGACCTCGCCGCCCGCTACCAGCGAGGCGACTTCCTGTTCACGACGGCCGCGCGCGCACTCCTCGCGCAGGGCACGATCCGCACGGTCACCGAGACGGACCCGCGGCGGCTCGCCTCGGCGATCCCCGGTGTCCTGGCCGAGACGGGTGCCCCGCTGGCCGTCGGCGTCCTGCCGTTCGACACCGGGCCCGACACGAAGGTGCCGGGCCACCTCGTGGTGCCCCGGACCGTCCACCGGTCCTCGGGGGCGCCTTCACTGCCGCGAGAGGCCCTGCCGGCACCCGTGCGGGTCCGTGCGGTGCCGTCTCCGGCGTCGCACATGGCGGCCGTGCGTGCCGCCGTTTCCGCTCTTGAGGACCGTGACCTGCGCAAAGCCGTCCTGGCTCGGGCCCTGGACCTCGAGTTCTCCGCGCCGGTGCCCGCCGAGAGCATCGTGCGGAACCTGGCCGTGGGCAATCCCCGCCACTTCACGTATGCGGCCGAGCTGCCGGGCGGCCGGTCACTCGTGGGGGCGACGCCGGAGCTGCTGCTGCGTCGCACCGGCCGGACGGTGTTCTCGTCGCCGCACGCGGGGTCGATGCCGCGCTCGGCGGACCCGGTTGTCGATCGGGCCAACGGCGAGGCGCTGCGGACGTCCCGGAAGGACCAGCTCGAGCACGCGGTGGTGATCGACTACCTGGTCGAGGCGCTGCGGCCGTTCTGCCGGACCCTGGACGTCCCGGCCGGCCCGGAGCTGGTGACCACGCCGGCGATCTGGCACCTGCGCACCCCGATCACCGGCGAGCTGGCGGACCCGGACATCACGGCGCTGGACCTCGCGGCGGCCCTCCACCCGACCCCGGCGATCTGCGGCACCCCGACGGAGGGCGCGCGCGAGCTGGTCCAGGAGCTGGAGCCGTTCGACCGCGACTACTACGCGGGCGCGGTCGGCTGGGTCGACGCGGCGGGCGACGGCGAGTGGGCGGTGGCGATCCGCTGTGCGGAGATCGCCTCGACCTCGATGCGGCTGTACGCGGGCGGCGGGATCGTCGCGGCCTCGGACCCGCGCTCGGAGCTGGACGAGACGACGGCGAAGTTCCGGACGCTCCTGACGGCGATGGGGCTGGCGGACCTGCCGGTCTGAGCCCGGGCGGAGCTACGGGACCCAGTGTTCCTCGGTGACCGACAGCTCCTCGGTGGTCAGCACCGCGATGGCCGCCCGGTACCCGTCGGTGGCCTTCAGGTCGACCAGGCGGGTCGTCGCCGGGTCCAGGGCCGGGTCGCCCGAGGCGACCAGGCTGGCCGGCTCGTCGTAACGCGAGAACGTGATGCTCTGCAGCGGGATGCGCAGGCCCTTGCCGGTGGCCTTCATCACCGCCTCCTTGCGGGTCCAGTAGACGAAGAACGCCGCCGCCTTCGCGGTCCCGTCGAGGCCGGCCAGGTGCTCGGCCTCCGCGGGGCTCAGCGCGTACTCGATCAGGCCGTCGTCCGCTCGGCGGGTGGCCGTCTCGACGTCGAGGCCCACCGGGACCGAGGGCGTCGCCGCGATGCCGATCAGGTCGCCCGAATGGGAGATCGACAGCGTCAGGTCCGCGCCCGGGATCCGGGGCCGCCCGTGGGGCTTGCCGCAGTCTTCGCAGGTCGCGTCGAACTCCACCGTCTCGATGGCCAGGCCGAGCCGCTCGGCCGCGACCGTCTTCGCCAGGACGCGGCCGGTGAGGAACCGCCGCTTGTCCGCCTCCTGCCGGTACGCCTCGAACCGCCCCTGCTCGACGTCGTCGAGCAGGCGCAGGAAGCGATCTTCGGCGGGCAACGGCGACGACCAGCGGACCTCGATCTCCATCACCCCTCCGATCCTTCCGGGCCCGGCGGCCGTTGTCACGGGATCGGGCCCAGGACAGGGGTGTCACAGCCGGCGCGGCACGGACGGGAGGCTCGGCAGCGGGTCGAGGGACCGGCCGTAGCCGTGGTGGCCGTGGCGCCGCGGTGCCGGTTGCCCGGGCCGGGCGCCGACGTGGTGTTCCTCGCGCAGCTGGTTCTCGGTGAGGTCCCCGGTCTCGATGGTGTTCTCCTCCTCGCGGTTGTCGTAGGCGGGATCGGCGGCGGGCCGGGTGCTCGCGTTCGTACCCGCGGTGTCGTGGCGGGCGTGGATCAGTTCGTGGCCGACGCGCACGACGTCGGGGACGGTCAGCGCCGCGCCGTGCGCATCCAGGACGTGGACCGCGCTCCACGCCGGGTCGAGCCTGATCACCACGTCGGAGCCGGTGTGCGGATCGTGCGCGCCGGCCTGGTCGAGAGCCTGGGTTTCGCCGCCGTCCTGCAGCAGGGCGACGGCCTCGGACGGCTCGATCCGCACCCGGTGCGATCCGGCGGCCAGCTCGACGACCAGCCGGCGGCCGTGGCGGCGGGACATCAGGGCGGCGAGCGCGGCGAGGACGCGTTCGCGGAAGCCGGGGTAGGTGCGGCCGAAGGTCTGGGTGTCCGAGATGGTCAGCGGCGACTGGCCGGAGGTGATCGCGGACCACGTCCGCGTGGCCGCGTCGAGCTCGGCGCGGGTGATCCGGTCGTCACCCCGTGCGTCGCGATCGACGACCACGAACCGGCCGAACGGGGTCGTGACGCGGCGGCCGGCGGCCCGGGCGGGTGCGCTCTGGCGCTGCACCAGGAGCCCGGTCAGCGCGTGGTTGCCCGCCTGGCGCTGCAGGGCGAGGGCGGAGCCCGCGGTCAGCGCGCCCCGCGGGTCGGAGCGTGCGGCGAACGCCGGCGTGGGCATCGCCCGGGCGGCAGCGCGCGGCTCCTGCTCGCCGGTGCGCGTCGCCTTCGTCACGCGGACACGGTAAGCCCGTCCGTGGCCGCCCGTCCTGCCCCCGGATGCCGCCTCCCGGGCTGCTCCGGCTGCCCCGGTGGGTCCCGCCGTCCTTGCGCCCGGGTGGCGCGTGCCGCACTATGGGAGTAAGCAAGCGCTTAGCCAGTGTCGGAGGAGCAGCCACCCCATGGACTTTTCACTCAGCACCGAAGAACGGGAAGTGCGCGACTGGGTCCGCACGTTCGTCCAGCGGGAGCTGGTCCCGCTCGAGCAGGAAGTCCTCCGGCGCGAGCGCGCCCACCAGCCCGGCCTCACCGGCGAGGAGCTCAAGGACCTCCAGCTCAAGGCGAAGGAGTCCGGCTTCTGGGGTGTCCTCACGCCCGAGGAGTACGGCGGCATGGGCCTGTCCGCCGTGATGGCCGCGCTGCTGGAAGCCGAGCTCGGCCGCACCTTCGTGCCGTTCCGCTTCGGGGGTGCCGCCGACAACATCCTGTTCCACGCCAACGAAGAGCAGAAGCAGACCTACCTGCTGCCGACCATCTCGGGCGAGCGCAAGTCGTGCTTCGCGATCACCGAGCCGGGCGCCGGGTCGGACGCCAAGGCCATCCGGACCACCGCCCGCAAGGACGGCAGCGACTGGATCATCAACGGCGAGAAGACCTTCATCACCGGCGGCAACGAGGCCGACTTCACCATGGTCTTCGCCATCACCGACCCCGAGAAGGGCGCGAACGGCGGTGTCACCTGCTTCCTCGTCGACCGCGAGGCCGGCTGGAAGTCCGAATACATCGACACCATGGGCGAGTGGGGCCCGGCGTCGCTGATCTTCCAGGACGTCCGCGTCCCGGAAACGCAGATCCTCGGCGAGGAGGGGCGCGGCTTCGAGCTCGCCATGCAGTGGATCGGCCAGGGCCGCTACCTGCTGCCCGCCCGCGCGATCGGCTCGTGCGAGCGGCTGATCTCGATGGCCATCGAGCACGCCAACACGCGCGAGACGTTCGGGCAGAAGATTGCCGAGCGGCAGGCCATCCAGTGGATGATCGCCGACTCCGGGGTCGAGCTGGAAGCGCTGCGGTGGCTGGTGCTGCACGCCGCCTGGCAGGTCGACCAGGGCCTCGATTCGCGGCACGCGCAGTCGATGGCCAAGCTGTACGGCGGCCAGAAGGCCAACGAGATCGTCGACCGCGTCCTGCAGATCCACGGCGGGATGGGCTACACGCGGGAGCTGCCGGTCGAGCGGTGGTACCGCGAGCTGCGGCTGCTGCGCATCTACGAAGGCACCGACGAGATCCAGCGCCGGACCATCGCGCGCAACCTGCTCAAGGGGCACGTCAAGGTCGGCGGCACGCTGGGCTGAGAACGCACGAAACCGTCAGGGCCGCCTTTCGGCGGCCCTGACGGCGCTTCAACCTGCTTACTTCTTGTTGCGAATGGCGATCGGGACGCCCGCTAGGTCCTCTTCGTTGCACAGGAGCTTCACGTCGTAGTACGGCGAACCCTGACGGTCGTCGTAGTCGAGGTGGATGGCCAGCACGTCGAGCGGCTCGCCGAGCCACTCCTGTGCCTGACGCAGCCACTTGGCGCAGCGCTCCAGAGCCGCGGGGAGATCGTCGTCACGGAACTCGACGGGGCGATAGGGGACATCCTGCACCTGATCGCGGGGGTGTGCCGGCGCCGGGAGGCCCGGCGCGAGACCCGAGTCGTCCAGTTCCAGTTGGATCGTTTCCTCAGTCACCCTTCGAGCGTCCCCCACCCGCGCCGTCTGGGCAAGGCGTACACAGGTAAAAGCGCCGCTAAACGGACACGCCCCACTCTTTCGCGACGATTTCCCGGCACCGTCGCAAGTCGGTCACGCCGGGCGCGGACGTGCAGCCCAGCGCCCTCGACGCCAGTTCCGCGTAGTGCTCCGCCAGCTCGTCCAGCGCCAGCGGGCCGCGTGGGGAATACCACCTCGCGACACCGCTGCACATCTCCAGCAGCGCGAGCCGGGTCACCGCCGGGTGCTCCACACGGAACACCCCGGCCGCCACGCCCTCGTCGATCGCGGCCGCCCACAGCCGTTCGTAGGCGTCCCGCAGGGCCACCACCGGCTCGCGCGCGGCCGGGGACAGCACGTCGACTTCGTTGTCCACCACCCGGGTTTCCGCCGGCCCGACGGCGTGGGCGAGGACGTGCAGCGCGACCAGCGTGCGCAGCCGGTGCACCGGGTCGCCGCCACCCGCGGTCGCCTCGCGGGCGGCGTCGAGCAGCCGGTTGAGCGCGGTGTGCATGATCTCGGCGAGCAGATCCTCCTTGGTGCCCATGTAGTGGTACAGGCTCGCCGAGGAGAGTTCCGCCTCCTGCGCCAGATCCCGGATGCCGGTGCCGTGGAAGCCCTTGGTGGCGAACAGCTTCACCGCCGCCGCGCGCACCCGCTCCCGGCTGCTCACCGCCATGCTGCCGCCTTCGCGTCCCAGGACCCGGCGCGCGGGTCCGCGACCTTCCGCAGCTCGCCCTTGGCCACCCGCTCCGACGGCGTCATCGGGAGCGCTTCGGCGAAGGCCCAGAACCGCGGAACCTTGAAGTAGGCCAGTTTCCCGGCGCAGAAGGCGGCCAGCTCGGCGGGGTCCGGCCGGTCGCCGTCGCAGACGACGTACGCCTTGATCTCCTCGCCGCGCAGCTCGTCGGGCACCGCGACGACGGCCGCCAGCTGCACCGCCGGGTGCAGCAGCAGCGCGCGCTCGACCTCGTCGGCGGAGACGTTCTCGCCGCTGCGGCGGATCATGTCCTTCGTGCGGCCGACGTAGTAGACGCGGCCGGCGGCGTCCATCCGGGCGAGGTCGCCGGTGTGGAACCAGCCGTTTTCGAACGCCTTCGCCGTCGCGTCCGGATCGTCGTGGTAGCCGTGCATCAGGCCGATGCCGCGGATCAGCAGCTGCCCGGTTTCCCCGCGCGGCAGCGGCTTCCCGTCCTCGCCGGCGATCAGCACCTCGCGATCGCGGCTCGGCCGCCCGATGCAGCCGGTGCCGACGGTCTCGTCGTGGTCGGCGGCGGTCATCCGGATGTCGCCGCCGGTTTCGGTCATCCCGAACGCCTCGTACCACGGCACGCCCCAGCGCGCCTCCAGCTCGGCGTGCAGGTCGTGCGGGATGGCGGACGCGCAGATCGCGCGGACGCGGTGGTCGCGGTCGGCTTCGGACGGTTCCTGCCGCAGCAGCAGCGTCGGCATCAGGCCGAGGCAGTAGAACCAGGTGACGCCGTGCTCGCGCACCTTCGCCCAGAACGTGCTGGGGTGGAACCGGTCCAGCACGACGAGGGTGGCGCCGCCCGCCAGTCCCAACGCGACATTCCACTGTGGATCGATGTAGTGGAACGGCTGCGCGGTCAGGATGACGTCGTCCTCGCCGACGGCCGGGAAGTCGGTGGCCAGGCCCACCGCGAGGGTGGTCCAGTAGCGGTTCGGCAGGACGCAGCCCTTGGGCGCGCCGGTGGTGCCGGACGTGTACTGGATGTTGACCGGCAATTCGGGCACCGGGGTGAATTCCGGCGGTTCGGCGTCGGTGCGGAGTTCGTCCGGGGTGATGACCTCGGTCACCCCGATCCGGCCGAGCAGGCCGGTGAACTCCGCGGCGGCGACGACCAGCTTCGCGCCGGAGTGCCGGAGGATGTGGGCGCCGTCGAACTCCTGGTAGTTCGTGTTGACCGGCACCAGCTGCGCGCCGATCTTCGCCAGCGCGAGCCAGGTCAGCGGGAACGCGGGCACGTTCCGCAGCATCACCGCGACCCGGTCGCCGGAGCCGATGCCGCGCTCGGCCAGCGCCGCGGCGATCCGGGAGCTTTCGCGATCGACCTCGGCGAAGGTGAAGCGCCGGTCGTGCTCGTCGAAGAGCCAGGCGGTGCGCTCCGGCCACAGCGCGGCCGCCCGGGTGACGAGCTGCGCGAGGGTCCCGATCTCGGCCAGCGGCGTCACGCCCGGCTCCGGAAGGCTTCGGTGGACGCGGCGACCGCGGCCGAGTGCTCGGTGATCAGGGCGTGGCTGACCTCGAGTTCGAGGGCGGGCTCGACGTCGATCGGCGTGTCGAGGACCCGCTTCGCCATCGCCGCGGCGGCCGGGGGGTGCTCGGCGATCCGCTTGGCCCAGCTCAGCGCCTCGGCCTGCAACTGCTCGGCGGGGACGGCCGCGTTGACCATGCCCAGCTCGGCCGCCTTCCGGCCGTCGAAGCGCTCGCCGAGCAGCAGGAGTTCCTTCGCCTTGAGCGGGCCGACCAGCAGCGGGAGCAGCCGCGACGCCGCGCCGGTGACGCTCAGCCCGAGCGAGACCTCGGGAAAGGCGAACACGGCGTCCTCGGCGGCCAGGATCAGGTCGCAGCCGAGCGCGAACTCCGCGCCGGCGCCGATCGCGTAGCCGTGCACCGCCGCGATCACCGGCTGGCGCAGCCCGCGCAGCCGCCGCGTGACGTCCTGGAGCCGGTCCAGCCGCGCCCGCGAATCACCCTCGGGGGTGGGTTCCTTGAGGTCGTGGCCGGCGCAGAAGGCGCGCCCGTTCCCGGACAGCACGACGACGCGCGCATCGCTGCGGGCGGCCGCGTCGAGGGCGGCGAGGAAGTCTTCGACCAGGACGGCGGCGACCGCGTTCAGCCGCTCGGGCCGGTTCAGCCGGATGTGCGCGATGCCGTCCTCGACGGCGAACTCCACGGTGGGCATGAGGCCGATGCTAGACGTTCGATCGATCGATCGATAGCCTCCGAGCCATGAAGGTCGACGCGGTCTACGAGAACGCCACGGTGTGGACGGGCGCGGGCGTCACCAGCGCACTTGCCGTCCTGCACGGCCGGGTGGTCGCGCTGGGCGACGACGCCCGTGGGCTGTCCGCGCGCTCCCGGGTCGACCTCGCGGGCGGCTTCGTCGTCCCCGGCTTCCACGACGCCCACAACCACATGGCGTGGTTCGGCATGGGCCTCGACGACGTCCCGCTCGGCGACTGCCGCAGCGTCGAGGAGGTCTACGACGCCGTGTCCGCGCGCGCCGCGACGCTGCCGGCCGGGAGCTGGGTGGTCGGCAGCGGGTACGACCAGAACAAGCTGGCCGGCGGGCACCCGGACCGGCGCGGCCTCGACCGCGCCGCGCCGGGCATGCTCGTGCGGCTTAAGCACACGTCCGGGCACATGACCGTGGTCAACTCGGCCGTGCTCGACCAGCTCGACCTCGCGCACGTCCCGGTCGGCGGCGACGTCGTGCACGACGCCGACGGCTCGCCCACCGGCCTGCTCCGCGAGCAGGCCCAGCTCTTGCTGCGGCCGCTCACGTACCCGACGCCGGTCGACCGCGTCGTGCGCGGGCTCGCGCGCGCGTCCGAGCGGTACCTGGCCGAGGGCATCACCAGCGTCCAGGAGGCCGGGATCGGCGGCGGCCTGGTCGGCGAGACGCCCGCCGAGCTGGCCGCCTACCAGCAGGCGCGCGACACCGGCGTGCTGCGCGTGCGCAGCACGGTGATGGTCGCCGCGAGCGTGCTGCACGACCTGCCCGACGACGCCGGCTTCGGCCTCGACCTCGGCCTGCGCACCGGCCTCGGCGACGAGTGGCTGCGCGTCGGCCCGATGAAGTTGTTCGCCGACGGCTCCCTGGTCGGGCGCACCTGTGCGATGCACGAGCCCTTCGACGGCGAGCCGGACAACCGCGGCTACTTCCAGGTGCCCGAGGACGAGCTGGCCCGCACGATCCGCCGTGCCCACGAAGCGGGCTGGCAGATCGCGACGCACGCGATCGGCGACCGCGCGATCACCGTCGTCCTCGACGCCTACGAAGCCGGGTTGGCCGCTTCGCCGCGCACGGACCACCGGCACCGCATCGAGCACTGCGCGGTGCTTCAGCCCGCGGAGCTGCGCCGGCTCGCCTCGCTCGGCATCATCCCGTCGCCGCAGGGCCGGTTCGTCAACGAGCTCGGCGACGGCATGCGCGCCGCGCTCGGCGAGGCGCGCGTCCCGTGGTGCTACCGGCTGCGCAGCGTCCTCGACGCGGGTTGCGTGCTCCCTGCGTCTTCGGACCGGCCCGTCGTGAACGGCGCGCCCCTGCTCGCCCTCGCCGACATGGTGCGTCGGCGCACGGCGTCAGGCGCGCCCTTCGCACCCGAAGAGGCGCTGACGCCGGAGCAGGCGTTGCGCGCGTACACGTACGGCTCGGCGTACGCCACCTTCGCCGAGCGTGACCTGGGCACGCTCGAACCCGGGAAGCTCGCCGACTTCGCCGTGCTGTCCGGTTCGCCCCTGGACGAGTCCGGTTCGGACGGCCTCACCGTGCAAGGCACCGCCGTCGGCGGCGAACTGCGTTATCAAGCGTGATGACTCACTTCCTTCCCACGTGTTCGAGTGCCTCCTCGGCCAGCTCGGCCCAGGGGTGTGGCGACCCCGGGGCCAGCGCCAGCCATTCCTTCATCGGGGTGCCCTTGTTGGCGTCGAAGCGCACCCCGTGCCCGCCCTCCACCAGTTCGTCCACCCGGACCCGGGGCAGCTTGAGCACGAGCTGCCCGCGGACGAACATCGCGAAGATCCGGCCGTGCGCACGCAGCGCCGTGCGCCCGAACCCGCCGGTCGTGCCGGGTGGCGTGATGCCCGGACGTCCGGTGAACTCGTCGACCAGGTCCTCGAACTTCTCCTCTGGGGACATCGACCACCTCCGTCTCTTCCATGCCCGACCGTAACGACCACCACCGACAAAACCGGGAGGCGAGATGCCCGTCCGCGACGCCGTCTTCGAAGACATCGAGGAAATCTGCGCGCTCATCGAGGAGCACGCCGTCTACGAGGACAACCACGACCTGAAGCTGGACCGCGCCGAGATGAGCGGGCACCTGTTCGGGCCGGACCCGAAGGCGTGGGTGCTGATCGCGACCCCGCCCGGCGAGCCGGGGACGGTGGCCGGCTTCGCGTTCTGCAGCTGGAACTTCTCCACCTGGGAAGCGCGGCCGGGGATCTGGCTGGACGACCTGTTCGTCCGGCCCGCGCACCGCCGCCACGGGCTCGGCGGCGAGCTGCTGGACGAGCTGCGCAACCGCACGACCGGCCGCGTCGAGTGGGACATGCAGGCGGGCAACGAGAAAGGTGAGGCGTTCTACGCCCAGCTCGGCGCCGAACCGGTGCCGGGCTGGATCCGCTACCGCTGGCGGCCGTGAACTTTCACGAGAAAGTACGCGGCCCCGTATCGTATGCGGCATGGGAGATGGTTCGGTCCGGAGGTCCTCGTCGGTCGAGGACTACGTCCGGGTGATCTACGGCCTGGTCGAGCGGGGTGAGGCGGTCACCAACGCGTCGCTCGCCGGCCGGCTGGAGGTCAGCCCGTCCTCGGCGTCGGGGATGGTCACGAAGCTGTCCCAGCTCGGCCTGGTCACCCACGCCCCGTACCGCGGCATCGAGCTCACCGCCGACGGCCGGCTGCTGGCGCGGTCGGTGCTCCGGCGGCACCGGCTGATCGAGACGTACCTGGTGTCGGAGCTCGGCTACACGTGGGACGAGGTCCACGCGGAGGCGGACGCGCTGGAGCACGCGGTGTCGGACAGGCTGGTCGAGCGCATCGCGGCCAAGCTCGGCAACCCGGTCCGCGACCCGCACGGCGACCCGATCCCGGCCCCGGACGGCAGCGTGGAGGAGCTGCCGGTTCGCATCCTGGACGACCTGCCGCCGGGCGCGGTGGGCGAGATCGTCCGGGTCTGGGACACGGACCCGGAGCTGCTGAGGTACCTGACGGAACACGCGATCAACCTCGGCGAGCGCATCGAGGTCGTGGAGCGGCAGCCGTTCGGCGGCCCGATGGTGGTGAAGGTGGGCTCGCCCCCGGACGCGGCGACGCACGCGATCGGCAAGGAGATCGCGCAGGCGTTGTCGGTCACCCTGCGCTGAGGGGCGTACGCGCGGGTGACGTCGTGGAGCGGATGTGGTGACGACCGCCTCCGCAAGACCATGGCCGCATGAACTCCTTCCGCTTCGGCGTCGTCGCCGGTCATGCGCCTGATCTCACGTCCTGGACCGCCCAGGCCGAACGGGTC
Organism: Amycolatopsis sp. NPDC003861; assembly: GCF_053605405.1. Classification (NCBI taxonomy): domain Bacteria; kingdom Bacillati; phylum Actinomycetota; class Actinomycetes; order Pseudonocardiales; family Pseudonocardiaceae; genus Amycolatopsis; species Amycolatopsis sp. NPDC003861. The sequence goes on along the minus strand of NZ_JBSGJD010000025.1, from coordinate 9,924 downwards.
GAGAAGCTCGGCTTCGACACCCTGCTCGCCACCGATCCCGTCGGGACCGCCGATCCCTTCGTCCTGCTCGGGGCGGCCGCCGCGGTCACCATCGACCTCACCATCGGCACCTTCGTCCTCGCCGATCCGTTCCGCGACGCCCGGGCTCTCGACTGGCAGGCGAAAACCCTGCACCAGCAGACGGGCGGACGGTTCGAGCTCGGGCTCGGCGTCGGACGTCCGGGGGCCGACGGGCACGCGAACAGCCTCGGGCGGGAATTCCCCTCACCGGGTGAGCGGATCACTCGGATGGCCGCCACCGTCGCGCACCTCAAGCGGGACAGCGAGCGGCCTCGGCTGATGCTCGCCGGCGGTGGGCCGAAAATGCTGGCGCTCGCCGCGCAAGAAGCCGACATCGTCACCTTCACCTGGATGCCGAGGACCACCGAAACCGAAGCGCAGTCCATTGTGGATCGATTCCGAGAACTCGCCGGGGCGCGCCTTCCCGACATCGAACTCGGCCTGAACCTGATGGCCGTCGGAACCGCGCCGTCGCCGGGAATCGCGCGGTGGGCCGGGGTCGACGTGCCCGAACTCGCCGCCGGGGGTGCCGTGACCGTCCTGCCCGAGGATCCCGGCGCGGCCGCGGAAACGCTTCTCCGGTGGCGGGACCGGTGGGGGATTTCCTACGTCACGATCAACTCCGGCTACGCGGAACCGTTTGCGGCGATCGCGGACGAGACGCGCAAGGCAGGTGGGTGAGGGCCCTTCCGATCTTGGGAAGCTGCGCCTACGCTCCAATGTTCTGTAATCGGGAGTGCTTCGGAGCGTTGTGATGACCGGTCAGCGAACACGCACCATCGACCGGGGGGAACAGGCGGAGCTGAGCCGGCTGCTGGCAGCCGGACCGTTCGACGTGGCCCTGCGGGCGGCGATCCGGGCCCGCGGCCTCGGCCTCGAGCGGATCCGCTATCGCTTGCGCGGCAGGGGAACCACGGTCAGCCTGGCCACCCTCAGCCACTGGCAGTCCGGACGGTGCCGGCCCGAGCGGCCGGAATCGTTGGAGGCCCTGCGGAATCTCGAGGACATCCTGAACGTGCCCGACGGCTCGCTCAGCAAACTCCTCGGCCCGCCGCGGGCGAGAACGAGGTTCCACGCGCTCAATTGAGCGACGGTTAGGCTCGCGGCATGCGAGCTGTCGTGATGGAGGAGTTCTGCGTCCCGCCCGTCGTGCGGGACGTGCCCGAGCCGGTGGCCGCGCCGGGCGGTGCGGTGATCGAGGTCGACGCCACCGGCGTCTGCCGCAGCGACTGGCACACCTGGCAGGGGCACGACGCCGCCGTCACGCTGCCGCACGTCGCCGGGCACGAGCTCGCCGGCCGGATCGTCGCGCTCGGCGCCGGCGTCCGCGGCTGGGAGCTCGGCGCGCGCGTCACCGTGCCGTTCGTCTGCGCCTGCGGCAGCTGCGCCCAGTGCGCCCGCGGCGACCAGCAGATCTGCGACCGAGAGTTCCAGCCCGGTGCTACGCACTGGGGGTCGTTCGCCGAGCGCGTCGCCATCGAGCACGCCGAAACGAACCTGGTCGCGCTGCCGGACACACTCGGCGCCGCCGAGGCCGCGGCGCTGGGCTGCCGGTTCGGGACGGCGTTCCGCGCGGTGCTGCGGCAGGGGCGCGTCACCGCGGGCCAGTGGGTCTCGGTGTACGGCTGCGGCGGCGTCGGGATCTCCGCGGTGTTGCTCGCTGTCGCGGCGGGCGCCAAGGTCGTCGCCGTCGACGTTTCACCGGCCGCCCTGCAGCTCGCCGCGAAGTCGGGCGCCGCCAGGACCGTCGATTCCTCGGCGTTCGACGGCCCGGAAGCCGTCGCCGCGCACGTCCGCGAGCTGACCGGCGGCGGCACGCACGTCTCGCTGGACTGCCTCGGTGCGCCGTCGACCTGCGCCGCGTCGGTCGGCAGCCTCCGCAAGCGCGGCCGGCACGTCCAGGCGGGCCTGATGCCGCCCGCGCAGGGGGTCGCGCCCATCCCGATGCACCGCGTCATCGGCGGCGAGCTGGAGCTGGTCGGCATCCACGGGCTCCAGGCGCACGAGTACCCGGAACTGCTGCGCGTCGTCGAGACGGCGGGCATCGACCTCGCCGCGCTGATCGGCCGGCGCATCGGGCTCGACGACGTCCCCGCCGCGCTGGCCGCGATGAACGACCCGGTTCCGGCGCAGGCGGGCGTCACCGTTGTGACGTTCCGTGACTGATCGGCGGCGCCGCGGTCAAGAGACGCGTTCGTAGCTGATCCACGCTGGTTTGTGACATTCAGGTGTGGGAACGTCGAGGCCATGGTGGCCCAAAGCGAGGGGATGCGGTCGCAGGGTCTTTCCGTTGGTCCGATCGGGCGGCTTCTGCGACTGTTCGCCACCGCGGATGTCACGTTCCGCGGTCATCGCGTGGTGCCTTCTTCGATCACCGAACGTGTGCGGCGGGAGTCTCCGGCACAATCGAAGTAATGGACGCCCTCCTGCCGCGCCCCCGCGCCGAGCTCGCGCCCGGAGCGGTGCACCTGCCCGACTGGCTCGGCTTCGACGAACAACGTGCGCTGGTCGCGGCCTGCCGCGGCTGGTCCGGCTACCGGCACACTCGGCTGCCCAACGGCGGGGTGATGTCGGTGAAGTCGGTCTGCCTCGGCTGGCACTGGTACCCGTACGGCTACTCGCGCACGACCGGCGAAGGCAAGCCGGTGCTGCCGTTCCCGGACTGGCTCGGCGACCTCGGCCGCCGCGCGCTGGCGGCCGCGTACGGCGAGGCCCGGCCTTACGAGCCGGACATCGCGCTGGTCAACTTCTACGACGCCGCCGCGAAGATGGGGCTGCACCAGGACAAGGACGAGCGCAGCCTCGACCCGGTGGTGTCGTTCAGCCTCGGCGACGCGTGCGTGTTCCGCTTCGGCAACACCGAAACCCGCGGCCGGCCGTACACCGACGTCGAGCTGCGATCGGGTGACGTGTTCGTGTTCGGCGGCCCGTCCCGGCTCGCCTACCACGGCGTCCCGAAGACGCTGCCCGGCACGGCGGACCCGGCGCTGGGCCTCGACGGCCGGCTGAACATCACGCTCCGGGTGTCCGGGCTCTAGTCCTCTGTGGACTCTTCCTCCGGCACCACGATGAACCGGACGGCCACCGCTCGCGAGCCTACGGGGTGCTGCCCCGGCTCGGTGGCGTACTTCCACACGAGATTCTGGTACTCCTCGACGAACGACGTGACCTGCTCCTTCGTCAGGTGCAGCCCGGCGCGGAAGATGTGGTTCCACCCTTCGGAGTTCTCGTAGCCCGCGTACGCCCGCGTGACCAGACCCAGGTCGTGGCTCATCTTGAGCGCGCCGAGCTGGAGCATCGCTTCGCGCTCGTCCGGCGCCAGGTCGAGGTCCGGCGGGGTGTAGAGGTCCTTCGACCGCGACTTCCACCAGCGCTCGCGGCCGTCCCCGCGGTCGGTCAGCTCCTCGATCAGCTCCAGGTCGGCGAGCTTGCGGAGGTGGTAGCTGGTCGTCCCGGTGCTCTCGCCGAGCGCCTTCGCGACGCTCGTCGAGTTCGCTTCGCCGTGTTTGCCCAGGTAGGACAGGATGTCGCGGCGCACCGGGTTGGCCAGTGCCTTGTAGAAGGCCTTGAGGTCCGCGCCGGTGAGGACGCGCTTTTCGGGACGTTCGACCACGCCCGAAGGATACTACAGAGATTGTTTGCAAAGAACCTCTGCAATCGCTACCTTGGGTCGGGAGAGAACTCGGGGGTTCGCATGAAGAAGCTCTTCTGGGCCGCAGGACTGTGCCTGCTGCCGTGGATCGCGGTACTGGGGACGACGCTGCCGGAGGTCGCGGCGGCACAGCACTGGCGGCTGGCCTGGACGGGCTTCGACGCGGCCGAGGCGGCCGGCTTGCTGCTCACGGCCTGGCTGCTCGGCCGCGGCGACCCGTGGACGCCGCTGGTCGCCACGGCCACGGCGACGCTGCTGCTGGCCGACGCCTGGTTCGACGTAGTCACGGCCGGCGACGACGTGGTGTTTTCGCTGCTCATGGCCGCGCTGGAGGTGCCGCTGGCGCTGGCCTGCCTGTCGGTGGCCGCCCCGCGGCCGGTGCCGGCGCATGTCTGAACTGGACGCGCGGCTGCGCGACGAGATCGACGACCAAGTCGTCGAGGCCCTGGACGCCTACCTCGCCGAGCGGCTCCCGCGGCGGTCCCAGCGCGCGTGGCCGGTGGTGGTGACGGTGGCACTGGGGGTCGTCACCACCTGGCTGGTCCCGGGCGCGGCTTGGGCGGCGTGGCTCGCGATCGCGGCCACGAACGTCGCCTGGCTGGTGGTCGTGAGTGGCAGGCGGGGCTGACCGCCTACCACTCACGACGCGGGACGGAAGCGTAGTTGCCGGCCGGAGCGGGGCGGCCAAGTCAGGATCTTTGTTGTGATGGCTTGGCTGGTGGCGGTCAGCTTGTACTGTTGTCGCTGCGCTTATCAGCGGTTGATCTCTCATTGATTATTCCGAATGGCACGTGGACGCTGGGAATCTGCGTCGTCTTTCGAAGGTGCCTTGCCTGATCGTCGAAAAACACATGAGGCTTCATGATGTCCAAAATGACACTCTTGTCGATTCCGCCCAGAAAGAATGCCTCGTTGACGGTTACGCCCCACGACTTGAGGCTGGTGACAGCTCTCTCGTGGGAGGGGGCGTTGCGTGCGGTCACGATCGAGATGCGTACGCGAATTTTATTGGTCGTGAGTGGCAGGCGGGGCTGACCGCCTGCCACTCACGACGCGGGACGGAAGCTTCGACGCTTTCACGTGAAAGCTGCAGCTCAGGCCCGAGCGAAGCGCACGGTCTGGCCGGGCCGGAGCTGGGCGGCCACGTCGAGGTCCTCCTCCTCGACGACCGCGATCACCGGGTAGCCGCCCGTCGTGGGGTGGTCGGCGTGGAACAGGATCGGCCGGCCCGAGGGCGGGACCTGCAACGATCCCGGCACGCACGCCTCCGACGGCAGCTCGTCGTGGCGCGCCCGGGACAACGGTGGTCCGGTCAGGCGGATGCCGACGCGGTCCGAGTCCGGCGACACCGTGTACACAGTGGACAACAACTTCTCCGGCTCCGCGAACCAGTCGCGGCGTGGGCCCGGCGTCACGCGCAGCACCGGTTCCGCCGGCAGCGACGCCCGGGGTGCGAGGTCCACCACCGGGAACTCCCCGGGCGCCGGGCCGATCGGCAGCAGCATCCCGGCCGTCACCGGGGGCGGGCCGAGCTTGCCGAGTGTGTCCGTCGCCCGGGAACCCAGCACCGGCGGCACGTCGATCCCGCCGCGCACCGCGACGTAACACCGCAGCCCCGACACCGCCGTGCCCACCGTCAGCTCTTCCCCCGGCCACAACGTGATCGGCCCGTTCAACCCACCCTTCGACAGCGGGCACGAAGCGCCGGTGACCGCCACCGTCGTCACGGCCGACGCCCGCAGCACCAGCCCGCCGAGCGTGACCTCCAGCGCCGCCGCCCCGGCCGGGTTCCCGACGAGCCGGTTGGCCAGCCGGAACGAGCCGCGGTCGGCTGCGCCGGAGCGGCCGACGCCGAGGGCCGCGTGGCCCGGGCGGCCGAGGTCCTGCACCGTCGTCGTGAAGCCGGGCCGGACGACTTCGAGCTTCACGACCGCACCGCCGTGAACCGGACGCGGGTGCCCGGTGGCAGCAGGTTCGGCGGGTCGCGCTCGACGTCCCACACCGGCACGTCCGTCCTCCCCAGCAACCGCCAGCCGCCCGGGGAGGCGCTCGGGTAGACCGCGCTGTACTCGCCGGCGATCGCCACCGAACCCGGCGGGATGCGGGTGCGCGGCGAAGACCGGCGGGACACGTGCAGGGCGGGGTCCGACCCGGTGAGGTAGGCGAACCCCGGCGCGAAGCCGCAGAACGCCGAGACGTACGTCCCCGCGGTGTGCCGGGAAACCAGCGTCGGCACGCTCATTTCCGTCTCCGCGGCGACGTCGGCCAGGTCTTCGCCGTCGTACACCACCGGGATCACCACCTCTCCCGCGTCCGCCGCCACACTGTCCACAGGGGACACCTCGCGCAGCAGCTCACCCAGCCTTTCCGCGTTCGTCACCGACGGGTCGAAGCGGACCAGCAGGGTCCGCGCCGCCGGGACCAGCTCTTCGACGCCGTCCGGAGCCAGGCCGGCCAACGCCGTCTGGTAGCCCAGCACGTCGGCGGTCTCCACCAGCACCGCGCGCCGCCCGCACGGCAGCAGCCGGACGGTCATCCGGTGAACGCGCCGAGCTGGATGCCCGCCCCGGTCAGCGCCGCCTCGATCCGCCGGGCCAGCTCGACCGCGCCCGGCGTGTCCCCGTGCACGCACAGGGAATCCGGGCGCACCTCGAGCTTGGTGCCGTTCTCCGTCACGACGCCGCCGGTCGCCATGCCGACCGCGCGTTCGGCGACCACGTCGGCGTCGTGGATGACCGCACCCGGCTGCTTGCGCGACACGAGCTTGCCCTCCGCGGTGTAGGCGCGGTCCGCGAACGCCTCCGCGTACGCCACCACGCCCGTTGCCTCCGCCTGTCGCTGCATTTCCGAATTCGGCAGGCACAGCAGCGCGAGCGCGGGGTCGTAGCGGCGCAGGCCGTCGACGATCGCCGCGGCCTGCTCGGTGTCCACCGCCGCGGTGTTGTATAACGCGCCGTGCGGCTTCACGTACGTCACGCGGCTGCCGGCCGCGCGGGCGAACGCGTCCAGCGCGCCGATCTGGTAGAGCACTTCGTTCGCCAGGTCGTCCGGCGCGATGTCGAGGGCGCGCCGGCCGAAGCCGGCCAGGTCGCGGTACCCGACGTGTGCGCCGATCGCGACGCCGCGCTCGGCCGCCAGTTCGCACACCCGCCGCATCACCGACGGGTCTCCGGCGTGGAAGCCGCACGCGATGTTCGCGCTGGTCACGATGTCGAGCATGGCTTCGTCGTCGCCCATCTTCCAGGCGCCGAAGCCTTCGCCGAGATCGCTGTTCAGATCCATTTCACCCCACCCGGTATTCGCTGTCGTACCGATCGGTGATGAACATGTACCCCGGTGCGTGGGTGATCGCAAAGGGGGGCCGGGACGCCATCAGCGCCGCCTGCGGGGTGACCCCGCAGGCCCAGAACACCGGGACGTCGCCGGGTTCGGCGTCCACCGGATCGCCGAAGTCCGGCCGCGAAAGGTCGTCGATGCCCAGCGCGCCCGGGTCGCCGATGTGCACCGGGCCGCCGTGCACGGCGGGCATCGCGCGGGTGATCCGGATCGCGTCGGCGACCCGGTCCTCCGGGATCTGCCGCATCGACACGACCATCGGCCCGAACAGCCGCCCGGCGGGCTCGCACGGCCGGTTCGTCACGTACATCGCGACGTTGCGGCCCTGGTCGACGTGCCGCAGCGGGACGCCCTCGGCGGCCAGCGCCGTCTCGAACGTGAAGCTGCAGCCGATCGAGAACGCGACCATGTCGCTGCGCCACAGGCCGGTCGCGTCCGAGACCTCGCCGGCGAGGACGCCGTTCTGCCAGATCCGGTAGCGCGGCAGGTCGGTGCGCAGGTCCGCGCCCTCGGCGAGCCGGGTTTCCGGATCGCCGGGGTCGGTGACGTCGAGCAGCGGGCACGCCTGCGGGTTGCGGGTGCAGAACAGCAGGACGTCGTAGGCCCAGTCCTCGGGCACGGCGATCAGGTTGGTCTGGGTGAAGCCGTTGGCCCAGCCCGTGGTCGGGTGGGCGGTGCCGGTGCGGAACGCCGCCCGGGCCTGCGCCGGCGTGTAGGTGGCCGGTTCGTCAAAGGTCGTCATGAGTTCCCCCTCAGTCGACGAGTTCGATACCCCTGGTTTCGGGAAGGCCGAGCAGGGCCAGCACCGCGATGCCGTACCCGGCCGCGCCGATCACGATCGCGCCGCCCGCACCGAGGAAGCCCACGATGGTCGGGAAGATCGCCCCGACCGCGCGGCCGAAGTTGTAGGTGAAGCCCTGCCCGGTGCCGCGCAGCGCGGTCGGGTACAGCTCGGCGAGGAACGCGCCGAAGCCGCTGAAGATCGCGGACATCGAGAAGCCGAGCGGGAAGCCGAGCACCAGCACGAGGCCGTTGGCGCCCTTCGGGATTTGCGTGTAGGCGACGATGAGCACGGCCGAGAGCAGCGCGAACGTCAGGAAGGTCTTCTTACGGCCCAGCAGATCGGTGAGGTAGCCGCCGCAGACGTACCCGACGAAGGCGCCGGTGATGAGGAAGACGAGGTAGCCGCCGGTGCCGATCACGGTCAGCTCACGCGTCTTCTTCAGGTAGGCGGGCAGCCAGGTGTTGATCGCGTAGTAGCCGCCCTGGACGCCGGTGGCCAGCAGCGAGGCGAAGAACGTCGTCCGCAGCAGGTCGGCCCGGAAGATCCGGGCCAGTGAACCGCGGGTCCGCACGGCCACGCGGCGCTCCTCCGCGCGCGGGGCGTCCTGCACACTGCGGCGGACCCACAGCACGAGCAGCGCCGGGATGACGCCGGTCCAGAACATGATCCGCCAGGCCACGTCGTCGCTCGCGAAGCTGAAGACGATCGTGTAGACGATCACCGAGAGGCCCCAGCCGACGGCCCACGCGCTCTGCACGAACGCCACGGTCCGGCCGCGGTACTTGGCCTGCGAATACTCGGCGACCAGGGCCGCGCCCGCCGCCCACTCGCCGCCGAAGCCCAGGCCCTGCAGCGCGCGGAAGACCAGCAGCGTCTCGAAGTTCGGCGCGAAGCCGCAGAGCACGGTGAAGATCGTGTACATCGCGATGGTGATCTGCAGCGTCCGGACGCGGCCGATGCGGTCGGCGAGGATGCCGGCGCCGACGCCGCCGACGGCCGACACGACCAGCGTCGTCGTGCTGAGCAGGCCGGCTTCGCCGCTCGAAATGCCGAAGAACGCGGTGATCGCGGCGAGCCCGAGCGGCAGGGTCTGGTAGTCGAACGAGTCCAGGCCGTACCCGCCGAACGCGCCGAGGAAGGCGCGGCGTCCGCGTTTTCCGAGTGTGCGGAACCAGTCGAACGGCCGGGCCTCGGTAGCTGTGGCAGTCATGGGGCACCTCCTGGCCAGTGTCTCTCATCGTGGCGTACCTCACACGGTAGAGATTGTTGAACAATTCCACAAGATGCCGATTGGATCGTCCCCCGAGTGGCGGGTAGCCTTGTCCTCGTGGTCATCGAAGACGGCGTGGTTTCGGGCCTGGAGGCCGACCGCGGCCTGGTCACGCGCAAGAGCACGGCCGAGCGGGTCGCCGGCGTCCTCCGCAAGCGCATCGCGGAGGGGTTCTTCCTGCCCGGCGGGCGGCTCTCGGAGCAGGACATCGGCAACGCGCTCGGCGTCTCCCGCAACACCCTGCGCGAGGCGTTCCGGCTGCTCACGCACGAGCGGCTGCTCGCCCACGAGCTCAACCGCGGGGTCTTCGTCCGCATCCCGAGCGTCGAGGACGTCGTCGACATCTACCGGGTGCGCAAGATCATCGAGTGCGCCGCGGTCCGCGGGCTGAAGGCCAAGCCGGCGTCCTTCGCGCGGATCAAGGAGAAGGTCGAGATCGGCGACGAGGCCGCGCGCACCGGCAACTGGAAGGACCTCGGCACCGCGAACGTCTGGTTCCACCAGGAGCTCGCCGCGCTGTCGGGCAGCGAGCGGGTGAACGAACTGGTCGGGCGGCTGACCGCCGAGCTGCGGTTGGTGTTCCACATCATGGCCGAGCCGCGGCGCTTCCACGAGCGCTACCTGCCCCGCAACCACGAGATCCTCGACCGCATCGAGGCCGGCGACGGCCCGGGCGCGGAACAGCTGCTGCTGAAGTACCTCGACGACGCCGAAGAACAGCTGGTGGGCGCGTACGCCGACCGCGCCGAGGCAGCCCGCGCGGCCATCGTGGCGGAGTGACCAAAGCGCCCCAATGTGGCGTTCGGTGCGTCTGACGCACCG
>NZ_JBSGJD010000024.1:0-55055 GCF_053605405.1 Amycolatopsis sp. NPDC003861 | reverse complement strand
CTTCCGATCTGCCTCGGCCCGGCGGGCGGAGCGGGCCGGGTCGGTGCTCGCCAGCGCGACCGCCCCGACGGCACCGTGGGCCGCGCCGCCTTCGTTGACCACCACCCGCGCGTCGCCCTGCTCCCACAGCTCGACCGGCTTGGTCCGGTGGACGCCGGTGCGGGCGAACCCGAGCGACGCCAGGATCCGGCCCGCGCCCGGGTCGGTGACGACCTCGGCGAACGCGTGGCCGGTCAGCGCGGGCGCGGCCGGCAGCTCCCGCACGCCGAGGGATTCCTTCAAGGCCAGCAGCGAGCGCAGCGCGTCGACCGCGGCCGGACGCGGGTCGGCCTGGCGGAAGACGTCGTTGAAGACTTCCAGGGACAGCGGCCCGCGGTAGCCCGTGGCGAGGACGTGCCCGGTGAACGCGGTGAGGTCGAAGTCGCCCTGGCCGGGGAAGAGCCGGTGGTGGCGGCTCCACGGCAGGACGTCCATCGGCAGCTTCGGCGCGTCGGCGAGCTGGAGGAAGAAGATCTTGTCGCCGGGGATCGCGCGGATCGGCGCCGGGTCGTGGCCCTTCGACAGGATGTGGAAGCTGTCCAGGCAGACGCCGAGCGCGGGGTGCGCGGCGCGGCGGACGATGCGCCAGGCGTGCTCGTACCCGCTGACGTGCCGGCCCCAGGCCAGGGCTTCGTAGGCGACCCGCAGGCCGCGCGTACCGGCCAGCTCCGCCAGCGCGTGCAGCTGCTCCGCGGCCAGTTCGTCGTCGTCGATCGCCTCCGGCGAGACCGACGAGCAGGCCAGGATCGTGCCGGCACCGAGCTCGGCCATGACGTCGAACTTGCGCGCGGCCCGGCGCAGGTTGGCCGCGTGCTGCGGCGGCGGGACGGCTTCGAAGTCACGGAACGGCTGGTAGAGGTCGACCGAAAGGCCGAGGTCGGCGCACCGCCGGCGGATTTCGGCCGGGCTCGACGGGGAGACCAGCAGGTCGTTCTCGAACAGCTCGACGCCGTCGAACCCGGCCGCCGCGGCCGCGGCGAGCTTGTCCTCCAGGGTGCCGGACAGGCAGACGGTGGCGATGGCGGTGCGCGGTTCAGGCGGCACGGGCGGCCTTCCCTTCCAGGGCGTCGAAGTGGCGCAGCATCCGTGCCGGGTCGGGTTCCGCGCCGGTGAACAGCCGGAACGATTCGGCGGCCTGGAGCACGACCATGCCGCCGCCGTGCAGCACCCGGCAGCCGCGGGCCCGCGCGGCGGCCAGCAGCGCGGTCTCCAGGGGTCGGTAGACGATGTCGGCGACCCACAGCCCCGGGTGCAGCAGCTCGGCCGGCACCGGCGAGCCCGGGTGGGCCGCCATCCCGGTCGGGGTGGCGTGCACGAGACCGTCGGCGCCTTCGAGCGCGGTCAGGTCGCCGGTTCGCGCGCGGCCGGGGCCGAACCGCCGCTCGAGCGCCCCGGCCAGGCGGGCGCTCCGGTCGCCGTCGACGTCGTGGACGGTGAGCCGGCCGGTGCCGAGGGAGAGGAGGGCGTGCGCGACCGCGGCGCCCGCTCCCCCGGCACCGAGCAGGACGACGTCGTCCAGCGGGGCGTCGGGCAGGCCGCGGGTGAGGCTGCGGGCGAACCCGGTGGCGTCGGTGTTGTGGCCGATCGCGCGGTGGTTCCGGAAGACGACGGTGTTGACCGCGCCGAGGGCTCCGGCCTCCGGCGAGAGCTCGTCGAGGTGCGGCAGCACGGCTTGTTTGGCCGGGTGGGTGACGTTGAGGCCGTCGAACCCGGCGAGCCGGGCGGCGGCGAGGACGTCGGCGACCGGGCGGCGCAGGACGTCGAGGTCCAGCAGCCGGTAGACGTAGCGGAGGCCGAGCTCGTCGGCCTCGCGTTCGTGCAGGGCCGGGCTGGCGGACGGCCCGATGCCCGTGCCGACGAGTCCGATCAGGTAGCTGGTCACGCGGCGCCCTCCGGCCATTAATGTACGAACTAGTCCGTTCACGGTAGCGCGGCGTGCGGCCGGGCGGAAGGGCTGGGCTAGAGTGGGGCCCGTCGACCTGCGCGGGAAGGAGCCCGGTGGCCGCACCATCGTCGGAGGCCGAGCGCCAGCGGGACAAGGAGCGGACCCGCGCCGACATCCTCACCGTGGCCACGCGCGAGTTCGCGGACAAGGGCTACACCGGCGCCCGGGTCGACGAGATCGCCGCCCGCACCAGCACCACCAAGCGGATGATCTACTACTACTTCGGCGGCAAGGAAGGGCTCTACATCGCCGTACTGGAGCGCGCGTACTCCGCGCTCCGGGCGCTGGAGCAGCAACTCGACGTCGAGCACCTCGAGCCGGAGGACGCCCTGCGGCAGCTGGCCGCGCTGACCTTCGACCACCACGAGGCGAACCCGGACTTCATCCGGCTGGTCAGCATCGAGAACATCCACCACGCGGAGCACCTGTCGCAGTCGGAGATCCTGGCCGGCCTGGCCGACCCGGCGCTCGGCGGGATCACCCGGATCCTCGAGCGCGGCCGGGCGGCCGGCCTGTTCCGGGAGGACGTCGACGCGCTCGACGTGCACATGGTGATCAGCTCGTTCTGCGTCTTCCGGCTGGCGAACCGCCACACGTTCCAGGCGATCTTCGGCCGCGACATGCTGGACCCGGCCCGCCGCGACCACTACCGCACCATGCTGGGCGACTTGCTGATCGAGTACCTGACGGCTCGCTGAGCCCCCAGCCGCCCACCAGGGAAAAAAGGATCTCTTGACACCCGGCGCCCCGGTCTCGCACTCTTTATTAACTAACTAGACCGTACATTGCTTCCCGCCGCAGTCTGAGCAACGAAGCACGGACGTCAGGAGCACCTCCCCGTGACCGGATCGATGCCCCGCAAGGCGGCGCTGGCCGCCTGGATCGGCAGCGCGCTCGAGTACTACGACTTCTTCATCTACGGCACCGCCGCCGCGCTCGTGTTCGGCAAGGTGTTCTTCCCCGCCTCCTCCCCCGCCACCGGCACCCTCCTGGCCCTGGCCACCTTCGGCGTCGGCTACCTCGCCCGGCCGGTCGGCGCGTTCGTCCTCGGCCACGTCGGCGACCGGTTCGGCCGCAAGCGCGTGCTCGTCTTCACCCTGCTGCTCATGGGCTTCGCGACGTTCTGCGTCGGCTGCCTGCCGACGTACGCGAGTGTCGGCGTGCTCGCCCCGGTGCTGCTGGTCGTTCTCCGGCTGCTGCAAGGCCTTTCCGCGGCCGGCGAGCAGGCCGGCGCGAATTCGATGTCCCTGGAGCACGCCCCCGAACACCGGCGCGCCTACTTCACCAGCTTCACCTTGAGCGGCACGCAGGCCGGCCAGATCCTGGCCACCGCGATCTTCCTGCCGGTCGCCGCACTCCCCCAGGAGGATCTGCTGACCTGGGGCTGGCGGCTGCCGTTCTGGGGCAGCGCGCTCGTCGTGGTCGTCGGCTTCGTGATCCGGCGCAAGCTCGACGAGACGCCGGTGTTCGAACGCACCGAGGTCGCGAAACTGCCGGTCGCACTGCTGTTCCGGCACCACTGGGCGGACGTGCTGCGGGTGGTCGTCGCGGCCACGATCGCCTCGGTCAGCACCATCTTCACTGTCTACGCGCTGAGCTACGCGGTCAACACGATCGGCCTGTCCCGCACCCCGATGCTCTGGGTCGGCGTGCTCGCGAACGTCGTCGCACTGGCGGCGATCCCGCTGCTGGCCGGGCTCGCCGACCGGGTCGGGCGCAAACCGGTGTTCATCACCGGCTGCCTGGCCTGCGGTGTGCTGATCTTCCCGTATCTGTGGTCGATTTCGATCGGCTCGTACGCGCTGCTGTTCGTCCTCGGCATCGTGCTGTTCGGGGTGGCGTACTCCGGGATCAACGGCGTCTGGCCGTCGCTGTACGGCGAGATGTTCAGCGCGCGGGTCCGCCTGTCCGGCATGGCGATCGGCACCCAGATCGGCTTCGCGGTGGCCGGGTTCGCGCCCAGCGTCGTGGCGGCGATCGGGTCCGGCAAGGAGGACTGGCTCGGCGTCGCGATCTTCACCGCGGCGGTGTGCGTGGTCGCGGCACTGGCCGCGGCGACGGCCCGGGAGACCTACCGGGTGCCGACCGCGCAGCTGGGCGGCGTCGCGCCCGCGGCACCGTCCACTGTGGTCGCGTCCGCTGTGGACGGTTAGAAGGGGACGCCGGCCGCGGCGGCGAGAGCCCGCACCGCGGTCCACAACCCGGCGCCGGCGGTCGCGAGGCCGCCGGCGTCCCGGAGCAGATCCCGGGCCCGGCGCACCTTCGCGCCCACGCCGGTTCCGCCGTGCACGACGTCCCGGTCGACCTCGTCGAGGGCGTCGTGCACGGCGTCCTTCGTGGCCGGCGGCAGCCGGGCCGCGTCGAGTTCCGCGCGGACCGACCGCACCAGCGACGCGACCTGCCGCGCGTCGAGGCCCCGGTGGATCTGCTGATGTCCACCGTGGGCGGTGTTGATGTCGCCGTGGACGGCGTTGTTGACCGTCCCGGCCCGGACGTCGCCGTGGAAGTGGATGCCGTCCACTACCGCCTCCTGTTCCGGCGCCGCTCGCGCGCCGCCTTGGCCATGACCAGCCCGATCATCGCCACCACCCCGCCGAGCCCGAAGAGCGCGAAGCCGATCGCCCCGAGCGGCACGCCGTCGAAGACCTCCGGGCCGAGCAGCGGCGGCGGCGCGTCGAACGACCCGGACGAGACCGAATCGGACCCCGCCTTGACGAACCGGAAGATCACCGACGCCCAGATCGCAAACCCGGCCAGCACCATGAGCAACCCGAGCACCATGACCGCGCGGCCGGCGCCCCGCCCGGTGGCCAGTTCCGAGATCAGCTGTCCCTCGGGGGTGCTGAACTCGTATTTGTGGTGCTGGCGGTTGTCGTAGCTGTTGTTGACATCGCGCCCGGCGTTGTTGATGGTCCCCGCGGACACGTCGCCGAACGAGACCCCGCCGGACGACCGCTGCCAGCTCCGCGTCTGCTGCCCACCGCCGTCCCCCTCGGAGTAGACCGCGGCGACCGGGCCGAACTCGAGCCGGTCACCGTGGCGGAGCGGGTGGTCCTGCCGCGGTGCCAGCCGCCGCCCGTTGACCCAGGTCCCGTTCCGCGACCCGGCGTCGGCCACCCAGGTGCCGCGCGCGTCCTGGCGGATCCAGGCGTGCCGCAGCGAAACCTGGTCCGAGGGCAACCGCAGGTCCGCGTCGGGCCCGCGCCCCACCAGCCACGAGCCCCGGCGCACCACCAGGCGCACCCCGGACCCGCCGACCGTCTCGATCCTCGCCCCGGCCATCGGCTCTCCTCCCGCCGCACGGCTCCCTGCCTCTCAAGGAAGAGCCGCGCGGCGGCCGGGGGATATAAGGCGAACGGGTGAACCCGTTCAGACCTTCGGGGCCGGAACTCGAATCCGACGCTTTCAGCCTTCCTGGTACTCGGCCCACGACGGCACCCGGCCGTTCCCGGTCCGGAGGAAGCTGTGCGGCTCCAGCAGGAGCGCCTGGATCCGGGGGAACAGGTGCGTCAGCGGCCCGTGGCAGCGGGGATTCCAGTCCCACAGCCAGTCGACCATGTCGTCCACGGAGTTCAGGACCCGGTCCTCCGGGCCACCACCGTCGAACCGGTCGTGGAACCGCCGAGCCGCATCGTGGTCCCCGAGCTGCCCGAAGTACTCGTCGGCTTTCCCCATCACCATCACGAACACCCGCTCGATCAAGTTGACGACGTTCTCCGGCGTCGCCGGGACGCCCGTCTCGGTCAGCAGGTCCAGGTAGAAGCCGGGGTACAGGATCGGGACGGCCCGGCCACCCGCCGTCGCGAGCTCCGAGGGGAGTCCCACCGGCGGGCGGCGCCGGGCCAGCTTCTCGATCGCCTCCCCGACCGAGTATGCGACGCCGGGGCGCTGGAACTTGACCACGGTCCCCGGACCCTCGACCACGAGGTGGAACGACCCCGTGCCGCTCGGGCGCACGTCGACGTCCCGGATCTCCTCCGGCACGACCGTGCGATCCAGCACCCGGCCACCCTTCCGCGTGACAAGCAAACGGCGGTCGGTCACCACGAGGGTGTGCGTCGCCGTGAAGTCCTCCACAGCGATCAGCCGGACGGTCTCACCGTCCTCGAGGTACAACCGGATGTCCTGCTCGCCCTTGGCGACCATCCGGCGGTGGTGCGACGCGTCATCGGCCAACGCGGCACGGAAGTCCTCCGACAACGATTCTCCGCCTCCGAAGAGTCCCACGACCATTCTCCTTCCTTGGACAAGCCGGGCAAACCACTGATCAGTCGATGTTTCGGCGGGAGCTGTTACGATCACGTGGTTACGATTCCGGACGACGAGAGGGCTGTGATCGTGAAACCTTCGTCCGCATTCCTGTCCGGCCGCCGGGATCAGGTCCGGATCTCGTTCAGCGTCCTGCTCCGCATCGTCGATGACGACCGTTTCGTGCTGTTCGACGCCCCCAAACGCCCGGGCGCCTACGGACCACCGGGCGGGGTGATCAAGTTCTTTCCCCCGGCCGCCCGGATCCTGGACGAGCTCGGATTCCAGGCGGAGCGCACCGGATCCCCACACCGCAAACTGAAAGCGGACCTGCGCGGCACTCTCCCGGCCCGCGCGCTGCGCCGGTTCCGGACCTGGTTCGCCTCCGGGGCGTACCGCGAGACCGCCGACGAGTGCTTACGTCGCGAACTGCGCGAAGAGCTCGCCGAGGTCGGCGTCGACGGATGGGACGACGTGGTTTCGGAATTGGACTTCACCTCCGTGCGCTCAGTGCGCGAGGGTCCGCTGGCCGTACCCGGAAAAAATTACCGGCAAGTGCGCGGATTCGACGTTCGCGCGTTGGCGATGACCAATTCCGCCGCCCGGCGTCTGAGCCGGCACCTGACCGAAGCCGGAGAAGACGACGCATATCCGGGCGTCCTGCTGGCCGGTTTGGCCGACATCACCCACGGCCGCCTCGGTCGAGCTCTGATCGCCCCGCAGACCGCGCTCCTCGCGGGTCCGTCGCGGCTCGCCCCGGACCTGCCGGCGCTGCGATGACCGCCTCCGCACGGCGCGTCGCCGAGCTCCGCACCCCCTCGCGAAAACGTGCCCTCGGCGAAGTTCGGCTCGACTTGCCGACAGCGCACCACGCGACGCCAGACGAGCTGGCCGACGAGATGCCCGACGGCATGGGGCTGGTGGAGTTCCGCCAGCGGTACGCACTGGAACCTGTCGCCGGCCGCGCCAGGATCGCCGCCACGTATCTGATCGCCGAATTCTCCGATCCCCGGGTGCGCATCCACGCGCTGTCGGGCGTGACCGCCGAGCCCGTCACGGACATGGTCGTTTCCGACCTGCCGCAAGGGTGCGGCTGGCTGGTCGGCGATCCGGTCGGCGTGACCGCGGCGCCCCGGACCGGCGAAGTCCGGGCTACCCTCTGGGTTCCGCAGGACCACGCAGAGCTCGCCGGAGTCAACCGCTTCGACAGCACCATCCTGCGCCCGGCTTGGCATCGCCGACGGCTTCACGCCGGCATCGATCCGGTTCAGTTCGCCGTCGCGCTGCCGGCCGGGTGGGCACGGCACCCGCCGCCACCGCCGCACCCGGTCAGCCACCGGAAGCCGGCTGTGCGCCTGTGCATGGCTGCCGACACTGTCGCCTACGGCCGGCTCACCACCAGTGAAGCCGCGCGGACGCAGGAACGGCTCGTGGGGGTCCTGGCCGAAGCGAGGCGGGCTGCCGGAATCACGGAACGTGAGGTCGACCTCCAACCTTCCGGCGACGGCCAGTTCGCGATCCTGCCGACCGGGCTGGACGAAACGGTCGTCATCCCTCGGCTCGTCGAGGGCGTCCGGTCCGCGCTGGCCACCGCCAACGCGGACCTGAGCGACCGGGCACGGCTGCGGCTGCGGGTCGCGCTGCACCGAGGCCACGTCGCCCCGGGCGTGAACGGCTGGGTCGGCACCGCGACCATCGCCGTGCACCGGCTGCTCGACTGCGCGCCGCTGCGCAGCCGGCTCGCCCGGGACCGCTCGGCCGATTTTGCGCTGATCGTCGCGGACGTGGTCTTCAGGGACGTCATCGCGGCCACCGGAGGCGAGCTCGATCCGGCGGAGTTCGAGCCGGTCGACGCAGTCCTTCCCGACAAGGGTTTCGCCGAACGAGCCTGGGTGCATGCACCACGGTCGTGACCCGCTCATGGGCCGCGGTACAGCACCGGGACGTTCCGCCCGTGGAGGCGTTCGTCGCCCATCGCCAGTGCGGCCCTGGCCATCCGGAACGCGGGCTCGATCGCCAAGCCCGCGGCCAGCGCCTGGTAGAACCCCACGCTGAAGTCCGTCGCCGAGCGGTCACCGAGCCAGCTGCGCATGCCGATGACGTAGCCGACGTGCTGGGCGAGGGCTTCGGCCAGCCGTGCGCTGTGACAAGCGTTGACGATCACGCACTCGACGGTGTCGGAGACTTCTTCGAACAAGGCGGCCAGACCCGGCACCGAGAGCAGCCGCCCTTCACCGCCCGCGGCCTCGGCGAGGAACTGCCCGTCGTCGCTGCCGTGCCCCGAAAAGTGGACGATCCGCGGCGAGAAGTCCAGGAGAGCCTGCGTCAGGTCCCGCACTCGCAAGGCACCGCGTTCGTGAAGCACGAACCGCTCCCGGTGCTCGCCCATCCGGAGCGCTTCCCGCACGTCCCGAAGTTCGGCGTCCCACCTGATCCGCTCGGTGTCCGTCGGGTTCGCCGCGAGGTAGAGGATCTCCACGCTACCGGACCGTTGCTGGCCGACGTGCCCCACGGCGACCGTTCGCCGGACCCCGCGCTCGACCCGGCCGCCGGCCCCGTTCGCGCACTCCGCCGTGAGGTGGACGGGTACGGCCCGCCCCGGTTCCCTGGCCAGAACGTGGAATTCGAACGGTTCCCGCTCCGCGGGCGGGAGGTGGCCGAGTGAGACGGCGACTCCCTTCGGGTCGACCGAAAACGGCCCCTGGAGGCCGAGTCGGCCCCAGGTGATGGCCGTGGCTCCGGTATTGACGATCTCACCCTTGATGGCGTCCCACTCCCCGCAGGCAACGCGCACGGTCGACAGTTCGATCTCGAACTTCGGCGGTTCCTCGGGCGGCTGCACCACGGCCTCCGAAACTTCGAGCACCGCCGCGAAGTCGGTGATCCGGTGACCGTTGCCGACTTCGTCGCGGAAGGAGAAGTTCGTGCTGGTCGCCGTCCACGGCCCCGCGCGCAGCGGCCGGACCTTGACCGTCGTCGTCCACTCGGTACCGGCGTCGAGCCGGGGCACCGAGAACTCCTTGTTGCCTCGCAGGGCCGGGATCTGGGCGGGCAGCCGCAGGGCGAAGTGGATGTTCGTGCACATCCGCGGACCGTCGTTGCGCAGGTGCACGACGATGTTCGAGTCCTGGCCGGCGTAGAGGCCGTCGGTGGTGATTTCGGCGCGGATCATCGCGGCCTCCCGTTCATGAGCGCGGCCCGGGGGTGGTGGTCCCGGCGGCAGCTTTCACAGTGGACGGCGATCCGGTCCACCGGGATCAGGCCGATGGAGTCCATCGCCGCGGAGGTGTCCACTGCGAAGGCGTCGTCGAGCACGGCCTGCTGGTGCAACCGGCAAAGCGGTTTCCCGCAGTGATGGCAGACAGCGTCGACCACGACCTTTCCCGCGCTGTCTTCTTCGGCGTCGCAGTCACTGCACTTCCACGCCATTTCACCCCTCCCAGCTCTGCTTACCGCCATAGCCGTCGGCCAGGTCGGCGATGTCGCGATCGATGCGGGCGATGAAGTCCCGGCAGGCGTCTTCGGAAATCTGCCGCTCCAGCAACGCGTCCTCGAATCTCTCGCGCCGCTGGTTCAATTGTCGAATCCGCGCGTCCGACGCCGGCTGCCCCGTTCCGATGCGGTGCTCGTCGGGCGGCCGGCTCGCCCTGCGCTGCTGGAGGGTCTCCGAGATGATGCCCTGCAACCCGTACCAAACGGACTCGATCTCGTCCTCCATTTCCTTGCTCGCGAATGCGCCTTTGACGTACAACCGCACCTTGGTGTTGCCGGCTTCCGCGCGGATGTCGCTGCCGTAGACCTCCTCACCGGTCAGCACGAGGTGGAAGTCGACCGGGTAGACGCCGAAGTAACGGCGGCCGGCGACGTCCCAGGCCCGGTTGACGAGGTCGGCGCGGCCGCGATCCCGCGGCGGGCTCTCGATGACCCGCTTGACGTAGTACCCGTCCGCGCTCATCGCGTCGGTGAGGGCAATGAGCGTGTCGTGATCCGGGATCACGCCGGGGAACTCGTGCGTTTCGGGGATCCGTACCGGGTCGTCCTTGCGGGGATCCGGGACGACCCGGATGTCCTGGTAACGGACGCCGTTCAGGCTCAGTTCGACATCCGCGGTGACTTCGGTCTTGACGTCGGTGTACCGGCCGCCGCGCCGTCGTCCGCCGAGCGGCTCGAACAGGTCCACCCCTTCCAGCCCGGAGAGCGCCCCGCGGAACGAGACGACCAGCGATCCCTTGATCACATCGGTCAGTCTGATCTGCTCCTCGAAGTGGGCGGCGAGCGTCAACCGGCGTTTGTCCTGGTCCAGGGGAAGCTGTTTCCACTCGATGAGCCGGCGTCCGCTGTCCGGATCGACCCGGCCGCCGACCGTCGCGCCCTCGACGTATTCGACGTTCCCCCACGCGGCCGGTACGTAGAGCGTCAGTCGTTCGACGCGGTCGGCATCGAGACCCGACTCCGCTGAGGGCCAGTTGCCCAGCCACTGCAGGTCCAGCTGAAGGGTGCGCTGGTCGGACTCCGGCATGAGCGCCGGGGTGAGCCACAACGGGATCTCGCTCCGGCCCGGCACCCCCGTGACGCGGTGTCCCAGCCGTACCTGCCACTTGGCGCTCACCGGTACGTCCTGGGAAGTCAGGAACCGCTGCGTCCCCACCAGGCCGGCCAGCGGGACGACCGGACCGCCGACCCGGTCGGTGAACTCGAGTCCGACCGGTCCGCGAAGCACCAGGAAGCCCGCCGAGAACGGCACGCCCTCGCGGCTTTCCAGCCGGAACTTCTTGCAGTACTCACGCAACCGGTCCTGGTCCGGGCGACCGAAGGTCATCTCGACTTGGATGTGACCGTTGACCGGCGTCACCGACGTCCGGTAGGTGCCGTCCACGTCGAGGACCAGTTCACCACGGAGGACTTCCCGTACTTCGACCGAGTCGATACTGGGCACGACCGGCAGCGAAGGCCGGGCCAGCAGCGCGGCTCGATCGCGGCGCCGATCCACGTACCGGATCAGACCGGCAGCGCCGACACTTCCGAGCACGAGGACGACTCCGGCGAGCGGGAGCACGAACAGCAGCAGCGAACCCGCCGCCGCGATACCACCCACCACGTAGTACATCTGCCGGAGTGACGCCCGCACGACGTGGTCGTGGGCAGCGCAGTGATGTGGCTGGATCCGGCGCAGTCCCAATCCCTCGAATTCACTCGTGACCGCCGGTTTGCGAACGTGCCGCCGGCACAGGGGCCGGCCGCAGTGGTGGCAGACCGCGGCGATCTTGACCGAACCGCAGCTGTGGCAGCGGACGCGGGGCGCCCGTTCGCGGAGTTCATAGGGCATTCGGTGGCACTCCTCGTCGAGTCCCGGGTTTCACCGCAGTGCCCGGATCCGGTCGAACCGGTCGCGGACCGCGGCGTGCAGCGCGTTCATCTCGCGCGTCACCGCACGGCTGGCCCGCGGCAGCTCGCCGTACATGAACACCTTCAGCTCCCCGCTGGGCAGCTTGCTGGTGTAGGAATGGCCACCCGGCTTGTGCACCGTGCGCTCGGTCTCGTGGTGGCTTCCCTCCACGAGGATGATCAGGTTCATCGTCTCCGGCCCCTCGGCCCGCTTGGCCCGGCCGTGCCACCGGCTCGCGCCACCCGGCTCGGACATCTCCCGGAACGTGACGTCGAATCCCCGGTCGGCGAGCGCGTTCTCGATGTCGGCGATGCGGCCCTGCTCCGGAATGACCTCGTCGAAGTGGAGGTGCTGATGAGGCATGAGCTTTCGCCGGGCGAAAGCCTCGCCCAAGATCACGTGGACCCGCGAGGTCAGCTTGCTGCGCTCCCGGAGACGGTCGTCGACCAACCGGCCGGCGCAGTCGAAAAGCCGGGTCCGCATGCCCGAGAGCAGGTAGTCCGGGATTTCGATCTCGACCGCGCCGTCGAGGCTCGGCTGCCGGTACAGTTCTCCGGGCTGGCGGATCGAGACGACCATGGCGTCACTGATGAACCGCAGCTCGTCGTCCCGCCGCTGGTCGTTCGCCCGCATGGGCACGTCCCGCCACTCGATGGTCCGGGCCACCGGGTTGTACGTGATGGGGCGCTCGCCACCGGCCGCGTCCGGCTCTTCGACCTTCAAGACGTGCAGGGACGTGATCGTGGGCCAATCGAGAGAGATCCGGTTGATGACCGGGGACGGCTCGGGCCGGTCACTCCGCCAGGGGATGGTCAGCGCGACCCGGACCCGGAGCCAGAGGAAGGGCCGGAAGTTCGGCTGCTGCGAAACGTGGACCAGGTCCGGCGCATCCTGGGTCGTGATCGCGCCCCCGAGCGTATCCGGGTCGAGCAGGTCGATTTGGACCTTCACCGGGTACACCTCGAGCAGCCCCGGATCGGGCCGGTATTCGTGCCAGATCACGCCGGCTTGGCGATCCCGGCGCAGCTCGTGCCGGCCGCCGGGGGCGTCGCGTCCGACGATCGGTATCTCGATCGGCAGGGCGCCGTAGCTGTCGTCCAGGCCCAGCACCGCTCCCAGATCCGTGTGCTGGTGCCCGGTGAAAGCCAGGTGACCGATCACCGCGTTCCGCGGGTCCTTTCCCCCGGCTTCGACTGTGGGTGCCACATCGGCACAGGCCTGACGGGTGAAGTGGTCGGCCCCGTCGAACGGCACGACGATCTCGATCCGCCCGGTCGGCGCTCCGACGCGGTCGATCGACGGATTCCGGGAGATCTCCTGCTCGTAGTGATGGCACTCGGTCACCGTGACGTGCTCCGGGTGTGCTCTCGCGAACAACCGGTCGCCGGCGGACGGGCCGGCGCGGCCCGTCGCGAGCACGCTGAACAGGGAGCGGAACTTCCGGCGGAACAGGTCGCGAGGCTTCGGCATGTGCACTCTTTCGGACGACTCTTTCGGGTGGCTCATGCTGACGCGGATCACTCTGTGACAGATCACGACGGGCGACGCCGTACTAGTACGGGATTCCGCCAGGAAGTTCCCCGAATCGGCGGAGGCCGGACAGGTCGGTGATCAGCACGCGCCGGTAGCGGCGGCCCAGTACCCCTTCCGACTCGAGCCGCCGGAAGGCCTTTTCGACCGTGCTCAGCCCGGTGCCCGCCATCGAAGCGATCTCCGCCTGCGACAGCGGGATCCCGAGTTCCTGCCCCGTGGCCGTACCGTGCTGCTGCACGACGTCGAGCAGGACCCGGACGACCCGGACCGGTGCGGGACACACCACGAAGTCGATGCCCCTGCGGTCCGCGGACCGCAGGCGCTCGCTGAGCATCCGGGCCACCGCGAGGCTCACTTCGACGTTGCGGCCGAGGAAGTCGGCGAGCTGGGGACTGTGGATGATCCGGGCCTGCACGGCCGAACAGGTGACCACGTGGGCCGACCGCGGGCGGTGCTCCAGCGTCGCCATCTCGCCCAGCAGGTCGCCCGGACCGCGCACCGCGATGACGACGTCGCGGCCGCGTTCGGTGTCCACGACGACTTTGACGGCTCCCTGCAGGATCAGCAGCGAGTACCGGGCCGCGTCACCCTGCCGGATGACGCGCTGCTGAGCCGGGTAGCTGACCGGTGTGCCCAGGTCGAGCATGGCCTCGACATCCCGCCTGCGGAGACGGCCGAGGAGGGACGGGGGCGGCCAGGACGGGGCGTTCACCGGACGGACTGTGCCGGTCCCGGACGCGGCGGACCCCGTCCAAGAACGGGATTGCGCAGCTCAGTCCGGCAGGCCCGCGAGGAGCCGGAGCCGGGGCAGGTCCAGGATCGTCATCTTCCGGTAACCCGTTTCCAGCACCGACTTACGGCGCAGCTCGGTCAGCGACTTGTGCACGGTGGGCTCCGCCGCGCCGATCAAAGCCGCGAGTTCGGGCTGTGACAACGGGAACCCGATCTCCCAGCCTCGTGCTGTGCGGGTCCCGTGGGACCGCACGAGCGTGGCCAGTACGCGGGCGACTCGGACCGGGACGTCGTACCCGCTGAAGTCGATCCGGCGGTCGGTCGCCCATCGCAGCTTCGCCGCCACCGATCGGCTCACGGCGACCGCGGCATCCGGATGGTCTTTCAGGAATGCCTGGAAGACCGCTTGGGTCATCACCCGCGTGTTCACCAGGCCGACCGCCGTGACGGTCGCCGAACGCGGCCTGCCGTCCAGTCCGGCCAGCTCGCCGATCAGCTCGCCGGGAAACCGGACGGCCAGCAGGGCCCGGCCGCCGTCGGCGGTGTTCGCAGTAACCTTCACGCAGCCGGAGAGGAGCAGGATCACGTGCGTGGTCAGCTCCCCTTCCCGCACCAGGACGTCTCCGGCGCGGAACCGGCGTTCGGCCCCGACTCCCAGCAACGCCTGGACGGTGATCGCCGGCAGTGCGGCGAAGAGTCCCGGACCGGCCGAAGTCGTGTCCACCGCCGTCACACCTCCCCCACCGCTCCGGCTAACCCCAACAGGCCCGGCGGCACCACCACCAGGCCTCGTACCCGTTCGGCGTAGCGCTAGTCCGGGAGCAGCGCGCCGTGCCGGGTCTCCATCTCGAAGAGCAGCTCCTGGGCGAGGGAGCGCGGCCCGGCCGGAAGCGCCGTGTCCGAGAGCCGGTGCTTGAGCCACGACGCGATCGCGCCGGGCTCTCGAAGGTGTGCGGGCGTCGCAGGCCCGGGCACCCACTTGCGCAGTGTGTGCCGGGCCGCGGTGTCGAGCCGTCCGCCGTCGCCCGGCGCGGCCTCGACCACCGCGACCCAATCGCCCAGGTACCCCAGTGCGACGGCCTTCCCGTCCGCGACGCTGGGGTGCAGACCGGCGGGATCCACCTCCGCCAGGACCCGGAGCGCCGCGTCGGCTTCCCCGGCTTCGCGGGCCAGCTGGCCGTACGCCGACAGCATTTCCGCCAGTGGCGCCAGTTCCAGCGGACCGTACCGGCCCGAGGAAATCGTCGACGCCGTCGCGCCCTGGCTCCGGTCGGAGAGCAACCCGGCTATCTCCGGTAGCCCCTCGGTGAGCCCGGCCGCACACAGGGCGAGAGTCCGGACAACGGGTTCCTCGCTGCGATCGGTCAGCAGAAACCGGCGGGCGTCCTCGCCGAGGGGCGCGGGGTCGGCGCGGGCACCGTCGAGCGCCGTGCACCGGATGGCCAATTCGGCCACCGCGTCGGCCGCACCGCCGGCGAGGAGGGTGTCCAGTTCCCGGGAGTCCGGACGGGTGTAGGCGAGCATCGCCGTCCACGGCCAGTGCAGGCGTGCCGGGATCGCCCGCTCCCGCAACCTGCGCGCAGCGCTTCTGCTGACCTGGAAGCCACGGGCCGAGTCGGCCTGAGCCACTGCGTGGGCCAGCGCCGTCAAGCCCTCGATCCGCTCTCCCGTTTCCCCCTCGGCGAGCCGGATCACGAGCTCGGCGGCGTGCTCGACCGCCGCCACGGACCCCACGGCCGCTGCCGCGATGAGCAACACCGGCGTCGGTGATCCGACGTCAGCGGCGAACACTAGTTCGTCGCGCAGCCGAGGGTGCTCCGCCATGATCCGGTGGGCGAGGGCATTGGCGGTGCTGACGTCCAAGGCGGCCAACCGCCGCCGTTCACCGAGGTCGACCACATCACCGAGGTCGCCCTTCAGACGGTCGGCCACGTCGTGCCGGATACCGTAGGAGTACAGGCGCGGCAGCCAGAACGCCAGGTCGTCCAGCCGCCGCAGCAGCTGGAGCCGTTCCGTCCGGGCCGCGCGGATCTCCCCGTCCTTCCACAGAGTGGGAAGCACCCGCTCGACCTCGGTCAATCGCGCCGACACGAGCCGCGGACGCTCGGTGCGGAGCGCACTGGGCAATACCACGTTCAAGGACGCCAACGCATCGTCGGCGGCCTGCGCGACAGCCGGGTCGGCCGCGGTGACGAGTTGAGCGAGCATCAGATCGAGGCCGCGCACCACCTGGAACTTGACGACGCGGATGACCACGCGGAGCAACTCGGGCGGCCGTCCCGCATCCAGGAGCCCGCCGAGGAGCTCTCTCAGCCACCGCTGCGGCACCGCGGACTCTTCCAGCTTCGACGGCCTGCGTGTCACCGCATTCAGCGCGGCTCCCAGGAGCCCGGACGGCATCGACTCCTCGGTCAGCCGCCACTTGAGCTGACGCAGCGCCTCCGGCGTACCGACGGTCTTGAGGGCTTCGACGGCCCGGAGCACCGCGAAACGGCCCTGCTCCGCGTCTCCGAGGATCGCCGATTGGGTGGAGACGAATTCGGAGCAGCAGGACACCGAAGGCCGCAGGTGCAGGAGCCTCGCGGCGAACTCGGGGTCGGCGGTGGCCACCGACCGGACGACCGTCTCCACCACGGCGTCGGGCACCCCGGGCAGACGGGCGGCCAGCAAGGTCACCGGTCGCCAGGCGAACTGTCGGGCGCGCTCGCGGACCAGGTCCTCCGACGCCAGGGTGAGGGCCATCGCGGCGAAGAAGTCCCGTTCGATCCCGTGGGTGAACAGCACCTTGTCGCCTTCGCGCCGTAGCACGCCACGCGCGAGGAAGTCCTCGATCGCTTCGGGCGGTGACGCAGGACCACCGCTATCGACACTCGCCTCCGCGGCCTCGACGAGACCGACCGGGTCGAGGCCGTCCAGCAGGGCCGCGAAGTAGTCGTGGTAGACCCCGGCCAGCGGAACCGTCCGGCGTAGCCTGCGGACGACGTCCAGGTACATCATCAGCATGCCCGGGGTCGCGCCTCCGAGTGCGCTGAGCTCGCGGTGCAGGTCCGGGAAGTCGGTGTCGGGGATCGGGCACCGCGCTCGGCTTTCGGCGACGAAGCGCAAGGCCCGCTCGGGCGACCACGGACCTGCCTGCCACGCCGGCAGCCCGGCGCGGTCCGCCTGGTCCCGGTCCCTCGACGCCACGACCACCGCGACGCGCGGGTACCGCTCGTGCAGCGCAGTAACGCAACCGAACAGCTTTTCCCGTTCCGCCAACGGGACGTCGTCGACACCGTCGACCAGCAGCCGCACCGCACCGAGGACGAAGGCTTCCCGCGGTACTCCCAGACCTTCCATCCCCTCGGCGAGCAGCCGACGAGCCTCGACCAGCCGAGGCACCCTCAACCCGGCCGCCCCTCTTCGAGGTCGGGCGATGTCCATCGCGGCCCGGTAAGCGAGCTCGCGGAGAATGCACGTCTTGCCGCTGCCGGGGCCGCCGACGAGGACGAGCGGCTTCGCTTCCTCCTCCGGAACGACGGCCAGGAACTCGTCGTGCTCCCGCGACAGATCGATCACCACTTCGCGAGCCTCGGCCGAGAAATGCCTGAGCACGTAGCGATCGCTCAGCTCGCGCAGGCTCAGGTCCTCCGCCTGCCCTCCGGCGCGGTCGACTGCCGTCACCAGCCCGGCGATGACGTCGATGGCTTCGGGATCCGCAGGATCGGCGAAGCCCGCCACGCATCCGAGCACCTCACCGGGATCCTCCCAGTGCGCGAACGGATCGTCGTCCACGAGCCACTCGGTGGCGACCGCGGCCGCGGCGTGTACCGCGCGGAGCTTGCCCGCGGTCTGGACTGCTCCCTCCCATTTGGCGGTCCGGTAGGCGGCGAGATGCACTTGGGCGAGGTAGTCGCGCCACGCGACCACGTCCCGCGGGTACGAGCGAGCCGCGCTCGACCGGATCGCCGCCAAGATCTTGAAGACGGTTTTCGCCTGTCCGCGGAGCAGTTCGGCTAGCCGGTCGTCCGCGCTGGGGACCTGCAGGCGGGTGGCCACCGCGAGGAGCCGCTGCACCTGGACGAGATCGTCGTAGGCAAGCCCGGCGAAGACGTCACGGGCGAGGCTGAGTTCCAGCCACGCGGCATCGGCGAAGACAGGCCGGTCGTCGGTGGTTTCGGCGAAGTCGATCAGGACCGGGCGGCCGTCCACGCACATGACGTTGCGGGCGTTCAGGTCGCCGTGCACGACACCACGGACCCGGCCGAGCTCCGGGTCGGTCAGCACGCGCCGCAGCCCCCGCGCGGGATCGGCCGTGCGTACCCCGTCGGTCTCGACCG
Organism: Amycolatopsis sp. NPDC003861; assembly: GCF_053605405.1. Classification (NCBI taxonomy): domain Bacteria; kingdom Bacillati; phylum Actinomycetota; class Actinomycetes; order Pseudonocardiales; family Pseudonocardiaceae; genus Amycolatopsis; species Amycolatopsis sp. NPDC003861. Next base: position 36,853 of record NZ_JBSGJD010000024.1, on the reverse strand, counting down.
CGCCCGCCACGCGCGCGACAGCCTTGAAGGCCTGGTCGAAGCGGGCCCGCCGGTCGTCGAACCTCGTGCTGACGACCACGCCCGAGATCGGTCCGTCGGCCGGTGGGCGCAGGACGACACGCACGGCGGAGTGAGCCGGATCGGCCAGCCGGATCGGATCCCCGGGCGCGAATCCCCCGCCCGCGAGGGAAGCCTGCAGGACATCCTCCGGGTAGGACAGCTCCGCGCTCACCGCACCGGGTTCCACCACGAGATCAGGTCCGAGGGCGGCGTTGAGGTCGCGCAGGCTTCGTTCGGCACGCACGACCCGCCGGTTGTGGAACGGCGTGGCCATCGCGTCGAACAGCGCGCTGATCAGCCCTCGGGCGAGGGTGGGCTCGGCCTCCCCGTTCTCGAACGCCGCTCTCACGATGTCCTCGAGGGTCACCGCGGGCACCTCCGACCTCCCGGCGTAGTCCTCCACATGCGCGTAGACGACCGCCTCGGTCTCGGAAGGACTTTCGCCGTCGTCCTCCCGCACGCCGTCCGTCACCTCTTGAATGGGCGCACACACCGCAGCCGGGTAATCGCCGAGAATCCGGCGGAAATTCGCGAACTCCCCCGCCACCTCGGCCGACGGCCCGATTTTGACGACCCGTTGCCGGCGCTCGGAACCGGCCCGCAACACGACGTCGAGCACCAGGGCGCCACTGCGCCCGCCGCTGATGACCCGCCGTATCCCGACCGATTCCACCGGGCCGTACCAGCCTTGCCGGGACGTGGTGATCCGCAGGACCACGTCGTGGACCTTTCCCCGAGTGCCCTCGGGGAAAGGAAAATCCCCGGGAACGATCTCCGGAACCGAGGACATCGACACCTCCCTGCGTGATGTGCCACCTTACACACCGGAGAACCGCCATCCCGTGATCGGAGACGAAATGCCCGGCGACAACCGCGAACTTTGGGCCGATATCTGCATCCGCCTGCCACGGATTCTCGAGGAAGCCACCGTGGTGGAGGAACGCGACCGGTACGCGAAACTGCTCGCCGATACCCGGGCGGGGTTGGACACCCTGGACGACTGGACCGCACTGGCGCGGAAGATCGACCGGCTGCTGCGGAACGCGGCGACGCAGGTGATCCGCGAGGGTGACACGACCGGCAAAACGCCACCGTGGCTGCGCGGGCAGTTCCGCGTCACCCACCGGTGCCCGCTGGACCACTGCGATCGCAGTGTCGTGGCCCCGCCCGGCAGCGCTCCTCGGTGCGCTCTCTTCGCCGTCGAAATGGAACCTGGCGACTCTTGACCGATGCTCCGATCGAGTGAGGCCGGCCGGAGTCCGTTGCATCGCGGGCGAAAGCAGCGACTGGGAGCCGCGAACACCTCCGTCGAACCGAGGAGTCCCGTGCCGGACAGCGTCGACCCCCTCGAGGAACTGATCCAGGCGTTCCGCGCCACGGGCGATATCCGGTATCTGCTGCGGGCGTGCGAAGACGCCCGCGCGATGATCGCGGTGACGCCGGCCTCCTGGTTCCGCAACCACCTGCACAACCAGCTCAGCCGCGCACTGCGTGACCTGGCCGAAGCCACTTCCGATCGCGGGCGGCTGGAGGAGGCGATCGCGGCGGCCCGGGTGGCGGTCGACGGCGAGCCGGGCGATCCGTGGCGCTACGTCCAGCTGAACAACCTGGCCCAAGCGCTGGGTGACCGATTCGACCGGACTTCGGAGCCGGCCCACCTGGACGAGTGCGTGCAGGCGTACCGGGAAGCGCAGAAGGAGGTTCCCGAGGCGGACCTCCACGGGCGAGCCACCATCCACAGTGGACTCGCCACGATGCTGACCCGCCTCTTCGACCACACGGGTGACCTCGGAAACCTTGCGTCGGCCATCGACCTCTGCCGTCCGACAGCGGCGGCCGGTGAGCCCCGCAGCTCACAGCAGCTGGCCGCCCTTCTCGGTTTGTGGTTCGACCTCGACCCCGACCCCGCGGTGCTCGCCGAGGCGATCGCCGCGGCCGAGCACGCCACGCGAGCGACCCGCGAACCCGGCTTTCTCGTCGTCGCGCTGACCACCCTCGGCGAACTGCGTACCAAGGCGGCGATCGTCTCGGACGAACGGGACGCTCTAGACCGTGCCGCGACGGACCTCACCGAGGCGGTGCGGCTCACCCCGCCCGGAAGCACCCACTATCCCGGCCGGCTCACCAGTCTCGCCAACGCTCGGCACCAACAGTTCCGGCGCAGCGGCGAGCGGGCCCTGCTCGAAGAGGTGACCGCGCGGTTCACGGAAATCCTGGCCCTGACTCCGGCCGGCGACGTCAACCTGCCCGGACGGTACGCCAACCTCGCTTTGGCCCTGATCGACCAGTTCCGGTTCTTCGGGATCACCTCGGCGCTCGACACGGCGTCCGGGCACCTCCACAAAGCACTCGGCTCGATGGCGCCGCACGACCCGTTCCGGCCGATGCTGCTGTCGATCCTGGGGTCGGTCTACCTCGAGACGGCGACCGGGCTGGCCGGGAGCGAGGAGCGCCAGTGCCTCGACGTCGCGATCGAGACCCTGCGGGCAGCGGTTTCCGCCGCGCCGGAACGCTTCTCGACCCGGGGGCTGCTGGTCAACAACCTTGCCGTCGCCCTGCGGCGACACCCGGACCAGGCCGTTCGCGCCGAAGCCGAGCCGTGTCTCCGCACCTGGCTGGCCACGGCCGATCCCGCTGCCTCCGGATACGACCTGGTGCGTTCGACACTGGTCGCCGCGCTACTCGACCGGCTGAGGGCCGAGCCCGACCGCGCGACCCTCGAGGAAGGCGAGCACTTGGCCCGTGCGCTCGCCGCCGCGCAGGCGGGAGATCACCGGGTGCCGGTCACGAACCGGCTCGCCCTGGTACAGCTGCTGAAGATTCGTGCCGACCGGTTCGACGCCCCCGCGGCCCGCACCGAAGCAGTCACCGTCCTGCGATCGGTGCTGGACGCGCCGATGGCCCCGGACGACCGGATCCGAGCCCACATCGCACTCGGCGAGCTGCTCGCCGGTCACGATTGGCCCGGCGCCTGCCAGGCCTACCGGACGGCGGTCGACCTCCTGGTCCACATGGTGCCCCGCACGTGGCGCCCGGTCGATCGCGAACTCGGCTTGAGCCGGTTCTTCGCCCTGGCATCGGACGCGGCCGCCGTGGCACTGGCCGCCGGCGAGCCGCACCTCGCCGTCGAGCTCCTCGAGAGCGGCCGCGGCATCCTCCTCGGCACGAACCGCACCGCCGACCTCGATCGCCTGCGAGCCAGATACCCGGACCTGGCACGGCGGCTTGAAGAGGTCGACGTCCGGATCGCGGCCCTGCGCACGAGCGCCGACTCGCCGACCACGCACGCCGAGCTCTCGCTGCGCCGCAGGCTGGAGACCGAGGAGTCGGAAGTCCTCGCCCGGATCCGCGCCGAGCCGGGGTTCGAGCGGTTCCTCAAGGGTCCTTCGTGCGCCGAGCTCCTGGCCCGGCTGCCCGGTCCGGCCGTTGTCGTGAACGCCAGCAAGCACCGCTCCGACGCGCTTGTCCTGGCCGATGGCGAACTCGCCGTCGTGCCGCTCCCCCGGCTGCGCCGCGAGCACCTGGTCGACCAGTCGGCCCGCTTCCTCCAGCACCGGGACCGGTTCGTCCTGGGCGACGAGCTCGCGGCGGTCGACGAGGCCACGATCGATCTCCGGGTCCGCTCGCTGCACAACACGCTCAGCTGGCTGTGGGAAAGCGTGGCCTCGCCGGTGCTGGCCGCCCTGGGACCGCGGCGGCGGGTCTGGTGGTGCCCGACCGGAATGGTCACGGTGCTCCCGATCCACGCCGCCGGCCGGTACCGGAAGACCACCGGCGACGAGCTGCCCGAAACGGTGCTGGACCACGTCGTGCCGTCCTACGTGCCGACGTTGCGGACGTTGCTGGAGCCCCCAGCAGCGCCCGGGAACCAGCGGATGCTGGCCGTGGGGGTCGCCGATACCCCGGGGCAGGCGTTCCTCGAAGCGGCGACCGACGAGGCGCGAGCCGCGGCGGCGGTCTTCCGGGACAGCACTTTGCTCCTCGACGCCGACGCGACCCGTTCACGGCTGCTGGCGGAACTCACGCGACACGATTGGTTTCACTTCGCCGGGCACGGCCGGCAGGACACCTACAGCATGGAAAGTGCCTGCCTGATGAGTCACGACCACGCTCGCACCGGCGGAGTCGGTTTCGCCGACCTCCGCGCGGCCCGAACCGGCCGGGCGCAGCTCGCCTACCTCGGTGCGTGCGAGTCGTCGTCGGGCAGGCTGACGCTGCCCGACGAAGCGATGCATCTCGCCGGCGCCCTGCTGGCAGCGGGTTTCGACCGGGTCGTGGCGGCGAACTGGCGTGTCGACGACCGCATCGCGAAGAACGTCGCGGACCTCTTCTACCGGTTTCTCTCGGATCCGTCGCCCACCGCGGATCGCGCTGCGGAGGCGCTGCACGCGACGGTCCAGCTCACGCGCAAACGACTGGCACGTGAGCTGGCCGGCGCGGACCGCGACCTGGCCGTACTGCTGTGGGGCGCCTTCGTCCACTTCGGCCGCTAGCCCCCGCGATCATTCAGACCTTTGGGGCCGACGTGTCCGTGGCCTTCACCCGCTCCAAGAGCAGCTGCGCCACATCGCGTACATCGACGTTCTCCGCCTTCTGCTCGCTCTGGCGCTGGACCAGGCCGTCGGTCAGCATCACGCGGCAGAACGGGCAGCCCGTCACGATCGTTTCCGCGTCCGTGGCGATCGCCTCGTCGACGCGCTCCAGGTTGATGCGCTTGCCGATCTGCTCCTCCATCCACATGCGGGCGCCACCCGCGCCGCAGCACAGGGCCCGGTCGGCGTGGCGGGGCATCTCGGCCAGCTCGGCGCCCGTCGCCCCGACCAGCTCGCGCGGCGGGGTGTAGACCTTGTTGTGGCGGCCGAGGTAGCAGGGGTCGTGGTAGGTGACCTTCGGGCCGTCCTCGACCGGCTTCACCGGGGTCAGCTGGCCGCCACGGACCAGGCGGTTGAGCAGCTGCGTGTGGTGCACCACCTCGTAGTGCCCGTCCAGCTGGGGGTACTCGCGGCTCAGCGTGTTCAGGCAGTGCGGGCAGGTCGTGACGATCTTCCGCAGCCTCGGCTCGCGGCCCTCGAACACGGCGTTCAACGTCTCCGCCGTCTGCTGCGCCATCATCTGGAAGAGGAACTCGTTGCCCGCGCGGCGCGCCGGATCACCCGTGCACGACTCCTCCTTGCCCAGCACCACGTACTTCACCCCGGCGATGTGCAGCAGCTCCGCCGTGGCGCGGACGGTCTTGCGGGCCTGGTCGTCGAACGCGCCCGCGCAGCCGACCCAGTAGACGTACTCGACGTCCTCGGCCAGCTCGCCGTCGAACACCGGGACGTCGAAGCCGAGGTCCTTCGTCCAGGCCAGGCGCTCGGAGTTGTTCTGGCCCCACGGGTTGCCCTTGGTCTCCAGGTTCTTGAACAGCCCGCCCAGCTCGGTCGGGAACGCCGACTCGATCATCACCTGGTAGCGGCGCATGTCGACGATGTGGTCGACGTGCTCGATGTCCACCGGGCACTGCTCGACGCACGCGCCGCAGGTGGTGCACGACCACAGCACGTCCGGGTCGATGACGCCGCCGTCGTCCTCCGGGCCGACCAGCGGGCGCGCGCCCTCGTGCTCGGTGCCCGCGAGGATGTAGGGCGCTTCCTCGAACAGGTTGTCGCGCAGGTTCATGATGACGAGCTTCGGCGACAACGGCTTGCCGGTGTTCCACGCCGGGCACTGCGACTGGCAGCGGCCGCACTCGGTGCACGTGGCGAAGTCGAGCATGCCCTTCCAGGTGAAGTCGCCGATCTTGCCGCGGCCGAACGTGTCGTCCTCGCCCGGGTCCTCGAAGTCGATCGGCTTGCCCGCGGACTCCATCGGCAGCAGCGGGCCGAGCGCGTCCGGCAGCCGCTTCGCCGAGACGTTGATCGGCGCCACGAAGATGTGCAGGTGCTTGGAGTAGAGCACGATGCTGAGGAAGACGAGCATGACGCCGATGTGCAGCAGCAGGCCGATGGTCTCCAGCACCTCGGTCGTCGAGTGCCCGAGCGGCTCGAGCAGGTTCCCGACGCCGAGCGAGACGTACGCGCCGTTGTCGTAGGGGAAGTTGCCGGACGCCGACGAGGCGCCGCGGAAGAAGAACATCGTCCAGACGACGTTGAAGATCATGATCAGGATCAGCCACGCGCCGCCGGTGTGCGAGCCGTAGAAGCGGGACGCGCGGTCCTTGCGCTCGGGGGCGTTGCGGATGCGGATGATCGTGAAGACGCCCAGCGAGACGGCGACCGCGACGGCGATGAAGTCCTGCAGGAAGCCGAGCACCGCCCAGTGGCCGATCCACGGGATGGCGAACTTCTCGTCGAACAGCGCGCCGTACGCCTCGAGGTACACCGAAGCGAGGATCACGAAGCCCCAGAACGTGAAGAAGTGCGCCAGTCCGGGCACCGACCACTTCAGCAGCTTGCGCTGGCCGAACACCTCGCGCACCTGCGCGAAGACCCGGGCGCCGAGCTCGTCGGACCGCTTGGCGTCGGGCTGGCCGGCCTTGATCAGCCGGTAGAGGAACGCGACCCGCTTGCCGGCGACGGCGAGGCCGACGACCGTCATGAGCAGGCCGAGGATGAGACGAACGAGCACGAGTCCTCCGCGTCGTGATGGAAGGACCGGCTCAGTGCGAGCCGGTGTAGTACCGGCACGCCTTGCACGCGTACCGCATCTTCGCGATCCGCCAGTGCTTCCGGTACAGATCGAGGTCGGGCGAGCGCCGGACGCCGAGGCGCTGGTAACGCCCGGGCCGCCGGCCGGTTTCGTACTGCTCGGTCGCTCGGCCGAGGTGGGCGCGCCGCAACACGCACCCCCGCGTCCGGCACCGGCCGAGCGCGGCGCGGCAGAACCGGTGCAGCAGCACGAGATCGCCGGTCACTTCTTCGACCACGCCGTAGCCGGGGTGGTCGCCCGGCCCGGTGAGCCGCACCGGCAGCCCGCAATACGCGCATTTGAGCGTGCAGGGAAGGCAGCCGGTGAGGTGCCGGATCCGCAGTTCGCGCCGGTCTTCGGAGCCGGGTCCTCGGACGCGCGACGCCATGAAGCCTCCCGGAACGACTGTGATCGGCACCACTGTCTGCTACTGGAGGGTAATGAGGAGATCACTTCGCGCGACAGGACCGTTCGGCCTAGTTTCCCTGGACTGTTCGGCGCAATTTCGCAGGCAAGGATTACCTTACTGTCCGTACAGCGGACGCTTAACACCGCGAATCGTACGTTCGGCCCTGCTGAACACAGCGTGTCCCCCGCCACAATCCGGGCATGACGTATCACCCGGTCCCCTACCGCCCCGCCCGGCTGCCCGACGCCGAAGCGCTCGCCCGCGCCGCCGCGCTGCGCCGGCGGATGGAAGCCCGGCGTTCGGTGCGGATGTTCTCCCCCGACCCGGTACCCGAACGCGCGGTGCTCGACGCGATCGCCGTCGCTTCGACCGCGCCGAGCGGGGCGCACCAGCAGCCGTGGACGTTCGTCCTCGTCACCGATCCCGCGGTGCGCCGCCGGATCCGCGAAGCCGCCGAGGCCGAGGAGCGGATTTCCTACGAAGGCCGCCTCGGCGAGGCGTGGCTCGACGCGCTCCGGCCCCTCGGCACGGACGCGGTGAAACCCCACCTGACGGACGCGCCGTACCTCATCGTCGTGTTCCAGCAACGGTTCGCCCTCGACGAAGACGGCGGTGTCCGCAAGCACTACTACGTCGACGAGTCGGTCGGCATCGCGGTGGGCATGCTCCTGACGGCGTTGCAGGTGGCGGGCCTCGCCGCGTTGACGCACACGCCGTCGCCGATGCGCTTCCTCGGGGAACTGCTCGGCCGCCCACGCAACGAAAAGGCGTTCGCGGTGATCCCGGTCGGCTACCCGGCCGACGACTGCGTCGTGCCGGACCTGCAGCGCAAGCCGCTCGATGAGGTCCTCGTGCGGATCTGAGCTCCTCAGCCGGGGAAGCCGTCCGGCAGGTTCGGGAACGCCGGGCCCGACAGCAGGTCCACACCCCGCTCCCGCCACCACGCGGCCTCCTCCGGCGTCCGCACCCCGGCGACCGACACCGCGGACCCGGCCGCGTGGGCCGCGTCGATCAAGGCCGACAGCGGGCCGGCCACCAAGGGGTGTTCGCGCTTGGCCGCCAGGTTCGGTGCGATGCGGACCGCGGCGGCCGGGAACTCCGTCAGGCACGTGATGTCGCCGAGGCCGTGGATCTCCGCCCGGACGCCGATCTCACCCAGGACCCGGAAGTTGTCGGCCGTGTCGCTGACGTCCAGGGCCGCGGCCGCCGGGAAGCCGGGGCGCAGGCGGTCCGGCGGCAAACCGGTGTCGTCCAGGATGCGGCGGATTTCGCCGACCAATTCCGGGTCCGCCGCCTGCTGGGCCGTCAGCTCGACGACCAGGGGCACGTCCGGCCCGGATGCCGCCAGCCGCTCGGCCGCCGTGCGCAACAGCCACGTGCCCAGCGGGAGCGCCAACCCGATCTCCGCGGCCAGCCGGACGCAGGTTTCGTGCGGCAGCACGCCTTCCGCCGGGTGGTTCCACTGCAGGCGCGCCTCGACGGCCTCGGCCGCGCCGGTCGTCGCCGACGTCAGGACCTGGTAGCGGGCTTCGATCTCGCCGTTCTCCCACGCGCCCGCCATCGACGCGGCCAAGCCGAAGTCGTGCCGGTCGCGGCGGTCCAGCTCGCGGTCGAACAGGCCCCACTGGCTGCCCGTCCGCTGGGCGCGCCGCAAGGTCAGGTCCGACGCCTGGAGCAGCTCCGCGGGCGTGATGTCGCGCGGCGGGCGGTGGACCACGCCGATCGCGGCCGGCACCGCGACCCCGCGCTGCCCGTCGACGTACTCCGCTTCGGCGAGCTCGTGGGTGATCCGGCGGACGAGCGTCACCACGCCCGGCGTGTCCGCCGTGTTCTGCACCAGCACGCCGAATTCGTCGCCGCCGAGGCGGGCCACCAGCGCCTTCTCCCCGTCGAACACCAACTTCAGCTTGGCGGCGACCCCGCGCAGGAGCCGGTCGCCGAGTTCCTGGCCGAGGCCGCCGTTGATCTGGGAGAAGCCTTCGAGGTCGAGGTGGAACAGGGTGACCCCGCGGGCGGGGTCCGCGTCGCGGAGCAGGGTTTCCAAGCGGGTGCTGAAGAACTGCCGGTTCGGCAGCCCGGTGAGCACGTCGTGCAGCGCCTGGTGGCTCAGCCGCCGCTGCAGTAGCGACACCTCGGTGTCGTCGTCGACGATCGTCAGCAGCTGGCGGGGGGCGCCGACCGCGTCGCGGATCACCGACGCGGCGAACGTCGCCCACATCGGTTCGCCGTCCTTGCCGAGCAGGCGGCGGCCGGCGCGCAGCCGGTGCAGCCGGCCGGCCACCAGCTCGCCGTAGCTTTCCCGCAGCTGCTCGACGTCCTCGGGATGAACCAGGTCGAACAGCGTCATCGCGCCGATCTCGGCCGGCGTGCGGTTGAGCGTCTTGGCCAGCGCCGCGTTCGCCCGCAGCACCCGGCCGTCCAGCTCGGTGAGCGCGACGCCGCTGGCCGAGCCGGCGAACACCTCCTCGAACTGCGCGCGGGAGATGACGTGCTTCTGCCGCGTCTCCTGCTCGACCTTCAGCAGCGCCCGGCTCAGGCCCTCCTGCCGCTTCTGGATGTCCTCGCGCAGCATCTCGCCGTACCCGGAGCTGAACGCGCCGAGCACCAGCACGACCCGCTCGGCGAGCCGGTCGATCCCGCGCAGTTCCGGCTCGCGGACCAGCGCCTTGCCCAGGACTTCCAGGCTGCGGCGCAGGCTTTCGGCGCCGACGCAGCGCAGCTCGACGAGCCGCCCGCCGGCGGTCGCGGCCGCCGGGAGGTCCGGTGGTTCGCTCGCCACCGCCTCGAACAGCCGCCCGGCCAGGCCGGCGAGTTCGCGCTCGATCTCCTCGGGCGTGTGCGGCAGGTACGCCGTGGTGCTGATCAGGTAGCCCCACTTGCGCGCGAGCGCGGCCAGCCGTTTCGCCGCGCGATCGGCGTCCGGCTTGTTCCGCGGGGCGTTGCCGCGGGGTTGGGGAGCAGTCACCTCAGGCTGTCCAAGGGTTCAGTACACACCGTTCGGGTCAATCGATATATCTTGGCCCGGAATTGTGCGACACGCACGGGTTCAGTTTCGTCCGATCGAGTGATAACCCTGCGGAGCGATCCCCAGGCGGCCCTGCAGCCAGGACCGGGTCGCACTGCGGTATTCGCCCGCGTTTTCGTGCAGCGCCACGGAATGCCCCGCACCGGGCAGCACGTACGTCGACAACTTCGCCGGGTCGGCGTAATAGGGCGCCTCCTGCGCCCGCAGCACCGCCGCGTCGGAACAGTCGCGCAACGCCAGCACCCCGCAGAAAAGGACGTCCTTTTCCCCGACCACCTGCAAAACCGGTACGGAGATTCCCCACGTCGCGGGCAACACGATGCCGAACAACGCGACCGTGCCCATCCCCGGCACCGAAACCTGGTCCTTCGTCGCCTCGTCGGCGGCGATCACGGCCGGGTCGGCGTCGCCCGCCGCGTAGAACAGCCCGGCGCGCGCTCCCGGCCTCGTCGTGAAGTACAGCGGGTCGCTGCCGAGGGTCCCGAGCTGCCCGTCGAGCAGCGCCGGCTGCAGGCCGAGCGCCGCGCCGAGGGCGAGCACGGGCAGGGCCGGCAGGTGCGTGATGCCGGTGAGGACGACGCCGTCGACGTCGCGGTACGTGGACGCTTCCACGGCGACGACCCCGGAGCCGACCGAGTGCCCGACGATGACCACCTTCGCGAACCGGACGCCACCGGCCCGGCCGGCCCGCAGGTGCCCGACCACCTCGTGCATCGACTCGGCCGCGGCCCAGACCGACAGCGGCAGGCTCAGCGGCCGGCTGCTGCGCCCGGCGCCGAGCTGGTCGGCGGCGAAGGTCGCGTAACCGTGCGCGGCCATGTCGCGCTGGTAGGAGTAGCGCTGCGGCTCGTAGGGCAGGTCCCAGTACGCGCTGTTGTACGTCCCGCCGTGCACGAGCAGCTGAACGGTGTCCGGGGCGGCCCCGGCGGGCAGGCACAGCCGGCCGTGGACGGTCGCGGGCGCCCCGGGCACCAGCGGGGGCAGGCCCGGGCCGGAGACCGGCAGATCCGTGTCGCTGCAGGAGATCGCGGCGGCCTCGGCGGGCACCGCCGCGGTCAGCGACGCGAACAGGACACCGCACGCGAACAACGCCGACGTCACCTTGACGGGCAGCTTCACGCCGCACTCCCTCTGGACTCGGACAGGTGAAGGAACTCCGGAACACTACACCCGGTAGCCGGACGGGTACCGTCAGGTCGCGCGCGGCACCAGCGTCATCGGCAGGCGGTTCGGCTGCATGGTGGCCTTGATCTGCGCGTACACCTTCTTGCCCGGTACCGGGACCAGGCGCCAGCGCGCCCCGATGGTCGCGGCGACGATGCCGATCTCCGTCGGCGCGAACACGTGCCCCGGGCACAGCCGCGCGCCCGCGCCGAACGGGATGTACGCCCCCTTCGGCAGGTCCGCGGTGCGGCCGGGGGCCCAGCGGTCCGGGTCGAACCGGTCCGGCTCGGGGAACCAGCGCGGATCGCGGTGCAGGGTGTGCTGGCTGACGGCGACCTCACTGCCGGCCGGGATCGCGACCCCGCCGAGCTCGACGTCCTCCCGCGCGCGGCGCATCAGGATCAGCGGCGGGGTGCGGCGGACGATCTCGTTCACGATCTGGTGGGTGTAGACCAGATCGGGCAGGTCTTCGAAGCGCGCGGCACGCCCGCCCAGCACTTCGTCGACTTCGGCGTGGAACCGCCGCTCGACGTCTGGGTGCTGCCCCAGCTCGTGGAAGAACCAGGCCAGCGCGACGGCGGTGGTCTCGGCGCCGGTGGTCAGGATCGTGATGACCTCGTCGTGCACCTGGCGATCGGACATGCCTTCGCCGGTGTCCTCGTCGCGGGCCAGGAGCAGCATCGAGAGCAGGTCGCCGTGGTCGGCACCGTCTTCGCGGGCCGCGACGACGGTTTCGCCGATCACCTCGCGCAGGCGCGCGGCCGCGGTGTCGAACCGCCGGTTCGCCGGGATCGGCAGCCTCTCGACGAACTTCGGCGAGAAGGCCCGGATCAGCACGTATTTCAGCATGACCGGGATCGAGTGCCGGATCTCCGCCAGCGCCTCCTCGCCGAGCGCGGTGGAGAACAGCGTCTGCCCGGCGATGGTCAGCACCAGGTCCTGCATCCGCTTGTCGAACTCGACGACTTCGCCGGGCCGCCACGAACACACGAGGTCGTCGGCCAGCGTCGTCATGGTGTGTTCGGCGTAGCCGGCGATCCGCGTGCGGCCGAAGGCGGGCATCACCAGCCGGCGCTGGCGGCGGTTGAGCTCGCCGTTCGAGGTGGCCAAGCCGTCACCGAAGAGCGGGCGCATCTTGTCGAAGACCAGGCCCTTGTCGAACTTGTCGGCGTCGGTGGCCAGCACCTGCCAGGCCAGTTCCGGGGTGGTGACCACGTGCACCGGCAGCGGCCCGAGCCGGATTTCGACGACTTCTCCGTGCGCGGACAGGGAAGTGAAGAACTTCAGCGGGTCGCGCAGCAGCGGCACGGTGTGCCCGAGCAGCGGGACCCGGCCGGGCACGGGACGCGGGTTCGTCATGGCCTCGCCTCCCTCGCGACCGGGCCACCTTAGCCGGACGCCGGGGCGGCGGAGCGCGAGTCCACACGAACGGATGAGGGGCTAAGCTCCGGTCCCGCAGCGTCCGCGAGGGTGGGAGGTCCCGTGACCGGAGAACTGAGCTGGGTCCCGCCGGAGATCGACACCTCGGTGCCGAACCCGGCCCGGGTGTACGACTTCTGGCTCGACGGGGACCACAACTTCGCCGCCGACCGGGCGCTCGGGGAGCAGATCCTGAAGATCATGCCGGGCATCCGCGACGCCGCCCGGCTCAACCGCGCCTTCCTGCGCCGCGCCGCGCGATACATGGTGAACGCCGGGGTCCGGCAGTTCCTCGACGTCGGCTCCGGCATCCCGACCGTCGGCAACCTGCACGAGATCGTCCAGCAGATCGACCCGTCGTGCCGGGTGGTGTACGTCGACCGCGAATCGGTCGCCGTCGCGCACAGCGAGCTGCTGCTGCAGGGCAACGACAACTGCGCGGTGATCCAGGCCGACCTGCGCGACGTCAACGACATCTTCGACGCGGAGCCGGCCCGCCGGCTGCTCGACCCCGAGCAGCCGACCGGCGTGTTCATGTTGTTGCTGCTGCACTTCGTGCCCGACTCCTGGGACCCGGTGGGCATCCTGGCCCGCTACCGCGAGCGGCTCGCGCCGGGCAGCTTCCTCGCCGTTACGCACGTCGCGGCGGACTCGGGGTCGGAGGGCCTCGACGAAGCGATCGAGGTCTACACGACCCGGCAGAACCAGCAGAACCAGCCGTTCCCGCGCACGCACGACCAGGTGCTCCGGTTCTTCGAGGGCTTCGACCTCGTCGAACCGGGCCTGGTCGGCTGCGCGATGTGGAACCCCGAGGGCGCCGGCGACATGTCCGACGACCCGTCGGTCAACTCCCTGCCCTATGCGGGGGTGGGCCGCAAACCCTAGGTCACCGCAGCGAGAACGTCGCCAGGTTCACCGGGCCGTCGAAGGTCAGGTACACGTCGTGCCGGCCGCTCGCCTTGGCCAGCACCGCCGTCACCGTCGTGTACGCGTACCGGTCACCCGTCGACGACACCGGGACGGTGCCCAGCACGCGGCCGGTCGGCGAGTCCAGGCGGACCGTGACCTTCGACGCCGCCGTCGCGGACACCGAGGCCGAGAAGCGCCCCGGGCCGTTCAGCGCCACGTTGCGGTACGCCACCCAGCTGCCGGCCGCGGTGGCGACCGACGTCCCCGAAACCTTCGACGTGTCCGTCAACGTCGTGCCGGAGTAGTCGTCGAAGTTCTGGGCCTGGGTCGGCCGGCTCAGGTCGCGCGGCTGGGGACGCTCCCCCGGCACGTAGACCGGCTGCGGTGCCGAGAGTTCGGAAGCGTTGCGGCCCACCGAGAACTCGTACACCCCCGCCGCCACGACGGACCGGTCGCGGGCGACGTCCCACGACGCCAGGTCCGCCACCGGCACGTCGAACCGCACCGTGCGGGTCTCCTTCGGGGCCAGGGTCAGCTTCGAGAAGTCCCGCAACCGCTGCACACCGGAGTTCTTCGAGTAGAGCTGGACGACGTCGGACCCGCGGCGGGCGCCGGTGTTCGTCACGTCGACGCTCACCCGGACCTGGCCGCCGGCCTGGAACGCGCGGACGTTGTCGTAGCGGAAACTGGTGTAGCTCAGCCCGTAGCCGAACGGGAACAGCGGCTTCCCGCGGTAGTACTGGTAAGTCATCCCGGTCTTGGCGATGTCGTAGTCCAGGATGCTCGGCAGCCCGGCGTCGGAGGCGTACCAGGTCTGCGTCAGCCGCCCGCTCGGGTCGGTGTCGCCGAAGAGGACGTCGGCGACCGCGTGCCCGGTTTCCTGCCCCGCGTGGCTGGTCCACAGGATGCCGGGTACCGGCAAGGTGTCCCAGCCGGTCGTCGGGTAGCTGTTCTCCACCACGACGACCGTGTGCGGGTTCGCCTTCTGCACCGCCTCGATCAGCGCGCGTTGCGCCGGGGCGAGCTCGGTGCTCGTGCGGTCGTTGGCTTCGCGGCCGTTGATGAACGGCATGCTGCCGACCACCACGACCGCGGTGTCCGCGTCCTTCGCCGCGGCGACCGCGCTGCCGACCCCGCTGCTCAGCACGTCCCGGCCGAACTTGGTGGCGTGCGCGGCGTCCGGCGAGGAGATCGTCAGGACGCCGTCCGCGCCGACCACGGCGAACTTGTTCGGGCCGAACCACGGCTCGTTGACCTCGTTGCCCGCGTACTCGAGCACGTAGCTGCCGTCGGGCTGGGCGTCGAGCTTCAGCTGCTGCTGCACGAACCAGCCGGCCGGCTGGTCGACGTCGTTCACCAGCGCGCCGCCGGAGTAGCTCAGGAACTTGCCGTTCGCGGCCGCGCGCAGCGTGTTCTTGCCCGCGCCCCAGTCGTAGACGTCGAAGGACTCGGCGGTGCCCGCCACCGCAGGACCGGCGGTGATCTTGCCGGTGGTCGCGGGGGCGGTCAGGTACCGGCCGGTGCCGAGGTCCTTCAGCGCGATCCGATCCACCCCTTCGGACGACGCGACCGTGCCCGCCGAGCCGAGCCGTTCCTTGATGCCCTGCAGCGGCGTGACCTTGTACTGCATCGCGCCGGCGTACCAGTCTTCGTACAGCGTGTTCGAAAGCGGGCCGACGACCGCGACCTTTCTGTTCTTCGCGGCGTTCAGCGGCAGCGCGCCGCCGTTGTTGCGCAGCAGCACCATCTGCGCGTCGGCGGCCTTGCGCGCCAGCGCCTGGTGCTCCGGCGAGCCGATGACGGCCGGGGTGATCTTCGCGTACGGGTTGCGGCCCGGCGGGTCGAACTCGCCGAGCCGGAACCGCAGCGACAGCAGGTGGCGGTCGGCGTTCTCGACGTCGGCCATGGTCAGAAAGCCCTTGGCGAGCGCTTCCTTGACCGCGGCGACGGTGATCGAGCCGTCGGTGTCGTTGTCGGTGAAGCTGTCGAGCCCCGCCTTGATCGCCGCCGCGTCGCCTTCGGCCTTGGTGGCGTAGTACTTCTCGGAGTTGACCAGGTTGGACGGTGCGCCGGCGTCGCTGACCACGGCGATGTCGTCCGGCGCCCACTTCCGCAGCTTGCCGTCGAGGTCCGGGCTGACGTGGTTCGGCCGTCCGTTGACCAGGTTGTACGACGGCATCACGGCGTTGGCCGCGCCCGCCTCCAGCGGGATCTTGAACGCCTGCTCGTCGTAGTCATGCAGGATCTTCGGCGGCACCGAGGAGCTCGTCGTGTCGCGGTTGACCTCGTTGTTGTAGGCCAGGAAGTGCTTGAGCGTCGGCGCGGCCTGCAGGTAGCGCGGGTCGTCACCCTGCATGCCGTGGCCGTAGGCCTTCGCGAATTCGCCGGTCAGGTACGGGTCTTCGGAGTAGCCCTCTTCGTTGCGGCCCCACCGCGGGTCGCGCAGCAGGTTCACCACCGGGGCCCACAGGTTGAGGCCCCACAGCGTCGGGTTGCGGGCGTTGAAGCCGCGCGCCTCCTGCCCGACGGCCGCGCCCACCTGCTTCACCAGCGCCGGGTCCC
The DNA here is from genome assembly GCF_053605405.1 of Amycolatopsis sp. NPDC003861. Classification (NCBI taxonomy): domain Bacteria; kingdom Bacillati; phylum Actinomycetota; class Actinomycetes; order Pseudonocardiales; family Pseudonocardiaceae; genus Amycolatopsis; species Amycolatopsis sp. NPDC003861. Next base: position 20,636 of record NZ_JBSGJD010000024.1, on the reverse strand, counting down.
AAGTGGTGGCCAGGCCGATGGCCTGCGGGAACACCGTGCCGTCGGCTTTGACGACGGCACCGGAGTTGTCGTAGTCGGTCGACCAGGCGACACCGTGCAGGGCTTCGGTGCCGGTCTTGAAGACGCCGATGCCGAGCCGCGGGATGGCCGGCTGGTACTGGTGCAGCAGCGAGATCTTCTCGTCCGCCGTCAGCCGGGACAGCAGGTCGTCGATCCGGGTGGCCAGGGGCCGGGACGGATCGCGGAACGGGGGTGGCGGCGCCGCGAGCGCCGGCGACGAAGCCAGCAGCAGGGTCGCGGCCACCGCCGGGACGAGGGCACGGCGGAAGAGGGACAAGCGCACGGACGGCCTCCGATTCGTCGAATCGTTTCGACGGCGCGGCGCGGAACATTCGCGTCGAACGGCGGGGAACCCGACGACTATTACAGCCGCGTGAGCAGAAGGTCAAGACTTCCTGGGAACGCTCCCAGGTCTCTTTGAGGACGGCTTGATCGTGGCACTGAGCTGCAAAAAGAACGTTCAACAGGGACCTTCGACGATTTCGACGAACACCTCTGTTGTCGAATAACCATCGAATACCGGCAAACGGTGAATGATGCTTGTGTTTCCGGCGGGTGTCACTTACCTTCGTGCCATCGTCGATGCGCTTCGACACAACGCTCGTCCCCCTCCCCGCCTTCAGGAGGCCGCCCGTGGTCACGATCAACGACGTCGCCAACGCGGCCGGGGTCGCCCCCAGCACGGTGTCGTACGTGATCAGCGGCAAACGCTCGATCTCGCCGAAGACCCGGCGGCTGGTCGAGGACAGCATCCGCAAGCTCGGCTACCACCCGCACGCCGGGGCCCGGGCACTGGCCAGCAGCAAGACCAACGTGCTCGCGCTGGTGGTCCCGCTGCGCACGGACCTCAACGTCGCCGTCGTGATGGAGTTCGTCGCGTCGGCGGTCACCGCGGCCCGCGCGCACGACCACGACCTGCTGCTGCTCACCAAGGACGAGGGGCCCGCCGCGCTGCAGCGGGTGGCGTCCTCGGCGATCGCCGACGCGCTGATGGTGATGGACGTCGAAACCGCCGACCCGCGGGTGCCGATGCTGCTGGCTCTCGACCTGCCAGTGGTGCTCATCGGCGTGCCCGACCACCCGGCCGGGCTGAGCTGCGTCGACCTCGACTTCACCGCGGCCGCCTCGGCCTGCGTCGCCCACCTGGCCGACCTCGGCCACCGCTCGATCGCGCTGATCGGCCCGTCCCCGGCGGTCTACCGGCGCGGTACGAGCTACGCGACGCGGTTCCTGCGCGGCTTCGACGAAGCCACGAAGAGCCGGGACGTGCGCGCGGCCTCCCACGCGTGCGCCCACTCCTACGAAGCGGTGAGCGCCTGCCTCGACGAGCTGCTCGCCGCCGATCCCGGCCTGACCGGCCTGGTCGTGCACAACGAGGCCGTGCTGCCCGGGCTGCTGTCGGACCTGCGCCACCGCGGCCTGCGGGTGCCCGAGGACATCTCGGTCATCGCCGTCTGCCCGGACAGCATGGCCGAGCAGCACGCCGTCGCGCTGACCAACGTGGCCATCCCGGCCGAGGAGGTCGGCACCCAGGCCGTCGAAATGACCATGCGCCGGCTCGCCGGCCACACCACCCCGGAGGTCCGGCTGCTCGGGCCCCGCCTCACCCGGCGCGAAAGCACCGCCGCGCCCCGCGCCTGACCCCCGGTTCTGCTCCGCTGCCGAAGGAGAATCACCATGCCCGTAGTCCGTCGCGCCCTCGTCCTCTCCGTGTGCGCCACGAGTGCCGTGCTGCTGGCCGCCTGCAGCCCCAGCCCGACGGCCCCGGCCGCGCCCGGCGGCGCCGACGCCCCGGCCGCCACGTCGATCACCGAGCTCGACTACTACGCCGACGAGCAGGGTTCCGCCGCGTGGCAGAAGATCCTCGACACCTGTGCCGGGCAGACCGGGATCAAGATCGAGCGCCAGAAGGTGCCGACCAACCAGATGCTGCCGAAGGTATTGCAGAGCGCCAGCTCGAAGACGCTGCCGAACCTGCTCTTCACCGACAACCCGACGCTCCAGCAGGTCGCCGCCACCGGCGCGCTGACCCCGCTGAGCGACTACGGCATCAGCACCGACGGCTACTACGACAGCATCGTCAAGGCCGGGACCTACCAGGGCAAGGTGTACGGGGTCGCGCCCGGCGTCAACGGCCTCGCGCTGATCTACAACAAGGACCTCCTGCAGGCCGCCGGGGTCGAGCCGCCGAAGACGTGGGACGAGCTGAAGGCCGCCGCGGCGAAGCTGACCAAGGACGGCAAGTACGGGCTCGCCTTCTCCGCCATCCCGTCCGAGGAAGGCACCTGGCAGTTCCTCCCGTTCTTCTGGAGCAACGGCGCCGAACTGTCCCAATTGGACTCCCCCAAGGCGGCCCAGGCACTGCAGTACGTCACCGACCTGGTGAACTCGGGTGCGGCGTCGAAGTCCGTGGTGACCTGGAACCAGAACGACGTCGCCGACCAGTTCGTCGGCGGCAACGCGGCGATGATGATCAACGGGTCGTGGAACATCGCCCGCCTCGACGAGCAGAAGTCCCTGCACTACGGCGTGGTGCCGATTCCGGTGCCGCAGGCCGGCGGCAAACCGGTGGTCGCCCTCGGCGGCGAGGTCGGCACCATCCCGGTGACCGGCGGGCCCGCCCAGCAGGCCGCGGGCAAGGTGCTCTCCTGCATCCTGTCCGAGCCGACGATGGTCGAGTGGAGCAAGGCGCACGCCTACATCCCGTCGAAGACGGCCGTCGCGGAGAAGTTCGGCAAGGACCAGCCCGCGATGCAGGCGTTCGTCGACGAGGTCGGCACCGCCCGCTCCCGCACCGCGGAGCTCGGCGAGAAGTACCCGAAGGTCTCGCAGGCCCTGGCCGACGCGCTCCAGGCGGCACTGACCGGCAAGACCCCGGTCGACCAGGCCCTCAAGGCCGCCCAGCAGGCGAGCGGCTCGTGACGCTCGCCGCCGCCCCGACGGTCTCGGCGGCACCCCGCGCGAACCGGAGGTCCCGCCGGGACAACCGGTTCGCCGCGTGGGCGTTCCTGCTGCCCGCCCTGGCCTACATCATCGTGTTCTTCGGCTACCCCCTGGTCGCGAACCTGGTGATGAGCACCCAGAACTACACGGTGAAGTCGTTCTACACCGGCGAAGCGCCCTTTGTCGGCATCGCGAACTACTCCGCCGTGCTGAACAACCCGCTGTTCTCGACGGCGGCGCTCAACACGGTGCTGTTCACCGCCGGGTCGCTGGTCTTCCAGTTCGGCATCGGCCTGGCGCTCGCGGTGTTCTTCAACGGCCGCTTCCTCGGCAGCGCGCTGCTGCGGTCGCTGCTCCTGCTGCCGTGGCTGCTGCCCCTGGTGGTCAGCGGCGCGGTCTGGCGGTGGATGTTCGACCAGGACCACGGCGTGCTCAACGCCGGCCTGCGGTTCCTCGGCTTCGCCGCGGTGCCGTGGCTGAGCAGCACGAGCTGGGCGCTGCCGGCGGTGATCCTCACCAACATCTGGATCGGCATCCCGTTCAACCTGGTGATCCTGCACGGCGGCCTGCGCGCCATCCCGGCGTCGCTCTACGAAGCCGCGGAGCTGGACGGCGCCGGGGCCTGGGCGCGGTTCCGGCACGTCACCTGGCCGCTGCTGCGGCCGGTCACCGGGATCGTGCTCATGCTCGGCCTGGTCTACACGATCAAGGTGTTCGACGTGATCATGGTCGTCACCGGCGGCGGGCCGGCCAACGCGACGCAGACGCTGACCACGTGGTCGTACCGGCTGTCCTTTCAGGACTTCGCGTTCGGGCAGGGCGCGGCGGTCGGCAACGTCCTCATCGTGGTGGCGACCGTCTTCGGGTTGCTGTACCTGCGCTCGGCCAAGGCGACCCTGGCGGAGGCGGCATGAAGACGGCGAACTGGCCGCGGACCGTGCTCGGTGTGCTGATCGTCGCGGCGCTGCTGTTTCCGCTGTACTGGATGGTCAACGCCTCCCTGCAGCCCAGCGGCGCGCTGCTGCGCCCCGACCCGGCGTTCTTCCCCGCCGGCGGCACCCTGGACGGCTACCGCAAGGCCGTCTCGACGCAGGGGCCCAACCTGCTCTCCAGCGTCGTGGTCGCGCTCGGCACGGTGGTCGTGTCGCTGCTGGTGGCGGCACCGGCGTCGTACGCGCTGGCCCAGCTGAAGGTGCGCGGCGGGCCGGCGCTGGTGTTCGTGCTGCTCATCGTGCAGATGATCCCGGGCATCGTGATGGCCAACGCGCTCTACACGGTGTTCAGCAACCTCGGCCTGATCGACAACTACCTCGGGCTGGTCCTCGCCGACTCCACCGCGACCATCCCGTTCGCCATCCTCCTGCTGCGGGCGTTCATGATCTCCGTGCCGAAGGAGCTCACCGAAGCGTCCCGGGTGGACGGTGCCGGGTACTGGCGCACGTTCTCCTCGATCATCCTGCCGGTCAGCCGCAACGCGCTGGTCACCGCCGGGTTGTTCTCGTTCCTGTTCGCCTGGGCGGACTTCCTGTTCGCGGTCACCTTGACCACCGGGCAGTCGTTCGAGCCCATCACCGTGGGCATCTACCGGTTCGTCGGCAACCAGTCCGCCGACTGGAACGGGATCATGGCCACCGCCGTCCTCGCCGCGATCCCCGCGGCCGTCCTGCTGGTCGTCGCCCAGCGCTACGTCGTCGCCGGGCTGACCAGCGGCGCCGTCAAAGATTGACCTCTTCCAAGGAGACCCGCGTGATCACCACGACCGAAGACGGCCGCTCGCTCGAAGTCAGCGTGCGGCACGAGGTGCTGCGCATCGAGCCGTGGGGCGAGGGCAGCCTGCGCGTGCGGGCCGGACGGCACCGCATCGCCGAAGACGTCCCGGGCGCGCTGCTGCCCGCCAAGCCGTCGGCGGCGACCGCGTCCGCCGAGGGACGCACCGGCCGGGTCGTCAACGGCCCGCTCACCGCGATCGTCGAGATCGCCGACACCGACACCGGGATCGACGCGCAGCTGAAGTTCGTCCGCACGGACACCGGTGAGGAGCTGCTGTCCGAGCAGCGCGCGCACTTCTGGTGGCCCGGCGCGCGGCTGTTCATGCCCTCGCGCAACGGGTACGGCCGGCTCGAACAGCGGTTCAGCGCCTACGAGGGCGAGCGGCTGTTCGGCCTCGGGCAGCACACGCACGGCCGGCTCGACCAGAAGGGCCTGGTGCTCGACCTGGTGCAGCGCAACGCCGAGGTGTCGGTGCCGTTCCTGCTGTCCAGCCGCGGCTACGGGTTCCTCTGGAACAGCCCCGCCGTCGGCCGGGTCGAGCTGGCGGAGAACGGTACCCGCTGGGTCGCCGACGACGCGCGTCAGCTCGACTACTGGATCACCACCGGCGACGGCCCGCGGCAGATCCTGAGCCACTACGCCGACGCGACCGGCCACGCGCCCATGCTGCCCGAGTGGGCGGCCGGGTTCTGGCAGTCGAAACTGCGCTACCGCACGCAGGAGGAGCTCCTGTCGGTCGCGCGGGAGTACCACGCGCGGGGGCTGCCGCTGTCGGTGATCGTGGCGGACTTCTTCCACTGGACGCACCTCGGCGACTGGAAGTTCGACACCGCGGAGTGGCCGGACCCGGCCGGGCTGGTGCGCGAGCTGGCGGACCTCGGCGTCAAGCTGATGGTCTCGGTGTGGCCGTCGGTCAGCCCGCTCTCGGAGAACTACCAGGAGCTGCACGAGCAGGGTCTGCTGGTGGCCGCCGAGAGCGGCGTCCCGGCGCACGCGCCCTGGAAGGACAAGGGGTTCGGCGTCGAGATGCCGGTGGCGTTCTACGACGCGACCAACCCGGAGGCGCGGCGGTTCGTCTGGAGCAAGGTCAAGGAGAACTACTACGACCTGGGCGTGCGCGCGTGGTGGCTGGACGGCGACGAGCCGGAGATCCAGCCCGGCCACCCGCACAACCTGGGCTTCCACGCCGGCCCGGGCGCGGAGGTGTTCAACCTCTACCCGCAGGCGAACGCGCAGACGTTCCACGACGGCATCCGCGCCGAAGGCGACGACGAGGTAGTGCTGCTGTCCCGGTCGGCGTGGGCGGGCAGCCAGCGCTTCGGGGCGGCGCTCTGGTCGGGTGACATCGGGGCGACGTGGCCGTCGCTGCGGACGCAGGTCCGGGCCGGGCTGAACGTGGCGCTGGCGGGAATCCCGTGGTGGACCACGGACATCGGCGGCTTCCACGGCGGTGACCCCGACTCGCCGGAGTACCGCGAGCTGATGGTGCGCTGGTTCCAGTACGGCGTGTTCTGCCCGCTGTTCCGGCTGCACGGCTACCGCGACCCGCGCCCGGGGTTCGGGCCGGAGATGACCGGCGGTCCCAACGAGGTCTGGTCCTTCGGTGAAGCGGCGTACGAGTCGATCACGGCGTCGCTGCGCCTGCGGGAGCGGCTGCGGCCGTACCTGATGGAGCAGATGCGGGTGGCCCACGAGCAGGGCATCCCCCCGATGCGGCCGGTGTTCGTCGACTTCCCGGCGGACAGCGCCGCCTGGGACGTCGACGACCAGTTCCTCCTCGGCCCGGACGTGCTGGTGGCCCCGGTGCTCGAGCCGGGCGTCACCTCGCGGCGGGTGTACCTGCCCGCCGGCGCGACCTGGACGGACGCGGTGGCCGGCACCCGCCACGACGGCGGCGAATGGGTCGAGGCGCCGGCCCCGGCGGACCGGATCCCGGTGTTCCTCCGCGACGGGGCGGACCTGCCGATCCGGGAATAGTCACCGCTCCCGCAGCTCGACCCACGGCTGCGGCTCGGGCTCGCCCGGTGCCCAGCCCGGCGGCCAGATCCGGACGACGCCGGCGTCGATCCGGACGTGGGCTCCGGTGAAGTCGTATTCGGCGGCTGTCGCGCCCGTGAAATCGACGGGACCGGCGAAGGACGTCTCCACGAAGCTCGCCCTGCGGACTTCGCAGCCGCGCAGGTCCACCGCGTGGAGCACCAGGTGGTCGAGGTCGAGGTCCATCCCGGGCCAGAACCGCGGGGACGCGCGCCGCAGGTGGGGCCGCAGGAGCTGCCACAGCTCCGCCTGCCACGCGACCGGGTCCGGCCAGTCGTCGTCGAGCCGGGCGGTGATGGCGTGGACGCACTCCTGGCGCCGCTCGGGGTCGGCGTCGGCCTGCTCGGCGAAGGAGGCCAGCTCGGCCAGCCGGACGGTGTGCTCGTCGGCCAGCAGCCGAGCGGCGACCTCGTCGGGGACCGGCTCCGGCGGCGCCGACGGCGTCAGCACCTCGGCAGGCCGGTCCCGGCGCAGGAGCAGCCACGCCGTCACCGAGCCGGAGACGGCGCCGATCAGCGCCAGGACGGCGAACGGCGTGACGGTGGCCATACCCGGGATTCTCCCGGCCGCCGCCAGCGAATTAAAGTGGACCTGTGAGTCCAAAGCTGACCCCGAAGGGCGCGGCGACGCGGCAGCGGATCGTCGAGGGCGCCGCGGCCGAGATCCGCGAGCGCGGTGTCGCCGTCACGACGCTGGACGACGTCCGGGCGCGGACGGGGACGAGCAAGAGCCAGCTGTTCCACTACTTCCCGGACGGCAAGGAAGAGCTCCTGCTGGCGGTGGCGCGCTTCGAAGCGGACCAGGTCCTGGCCGTCCAGCAGCCGCAGCTGGGCCGGCTGACGTCGTGGGCGGGGTGGCAGCGCTGGCGGGACACCGTCGTCTCGCACTACGACAGCCGCGGGCAGCACTGCCCGCTCAACGTCCTGATCTCCCAGCTCGGCCGCGCGACCCCGGGCGCGCAGGCCGTGGTCACCGAACTGCTGCGGCGCTGGCAGGACGAAATCGAGGCGGGCATCCGCCACCTGCAGCGGACCGGCGAGGTCGGCGCGGACCTGGACGCCCCACGCGCGGCGGCCGCCCTGCTGGCGGGCATCCAGGGCGGGGTCGTGGTGATGCTGTCGACCGGCCGCATCGACCACCTCGAAGCGGCGCTCGACGTCGGCATCGGGAACCTGCGGGCGAGCGGGAACCGGTGAGCCCGGTTCCCGCTCCCGGAAGTCAGGCGGACTTGATCGCGGAGATCTCGAACTCCAGCGTGACCTTGTCGCTCACCAGCACGCCACCGGTCTCCAGCGCGGCGTTCCAGGTGATGCCGTAGTCCTTGCGGCTGATCGAGGTGGAGCCCTCGAAGCCGATCCGGTCGTTGCCGAACGGGTCCTTCGCCGAGCCCTCGAACTCGAACGGGACGGTGACCGAACGGGTGACGTCCTTGATCGTCAGGTCGCCGGTGACGTCGAAGCTGGTCTCGCCGGTCTGCTTGATCTCGGTCGAGGTGAAGGTGATCTGCGGGTACTCGTCCATCGACAGGAAGTCGTTGCTCTTCAGGTGCCCGTCGCGGTCGGCGTTGCGGGTGTCGATGCTGTGGGCCTGGATGGTCACCTGGACGCTCGACTTCTCCGGCGCGTCGCCGTCGATGGTCGCGGCGCCGGTGAACTCGTTGAAGCTGCCGCGCACCTTGGTCACCATCGCGTGCCGGGCGACGAACCCGATCCGCGAGTGGGCGGCGTCGAGGGTGTATTCGCCGGTCAGCTGGGGGTAGGTGGTCGCGCTGGTCATCGCTGTTCTTCTCTCCTCGTGGTGGCGCCCCCAGGTGATTGAGGGTTCAACGACACTGTACTCACTTTGGCTGGTTGCGCAAGCAAGCTTTCGGTAGTGTTGCCCGCATGGGTGAACTGTCCGCTCTCGACCTCGACGAAGCCGCCTTCTGGCGGCCGCTGATGCGCATCATGACGGCGCTGCCGCGCGCGCTCGAGGACCAGTTCCTGCCCGAAACGGGCCTGGCGATCACCGATTACGGCGTGCTGGTCGCGCTGTCCGAAGCGCCGGACCACCTGCTCCGCATCTCCGGCCTGGCCGCCACCACCGGGCTGTCGCTGAGCCGGATCAGCCGGGTCGTCGACGACCTGACCCGCCGCGGCCTGGTCGAGAAGCGCCGCTGCGCCGAGGACGGCCGCGCGTCCAACGCCGTGCTGACCGAGGCCGGATTGGCCAGACTGGAGGCGGCCTACCCGAGCCACCTCGCCCGCGTGCGGGCCGCGGTGTTCGACCACCTGAGCACCGAGGACATCCGCACGGCCGGGCCGGTGCTGGCCCGGCTGGCCGCGGCACTGGACACCGCTCCCCCGACCGACGACTGCTGAGGACGCCGATGAGCGACAAGGGCGAGTACAAGCGCGACCAGAACTACCTCCCGGACCGCATCACGGCCGACGGCCGCGACGGCTGGCCGGTCGAGCCGGGCCGCTACCGGCTGGTGGTGGCGCGGGCCTGCCCGTGGGCGAACCGCGCGGTGATCGTCCGGCGCCTGCTCGGGCTCGAGCCGGTCCTGTCGATGGGCATCGCGGGCCCGGTCCACGACGAGCGCAGCTGGAGCTTCGACCTGGACCCCGGGGGCCGCGACCCGGTCCTCGGCATCGAGCGCCTGCAGGAGGCGTTCTTCAAGCGCGACCCGGACTACCCCCGCGGCATCACGGTGCCCGCGTTCGTCGACGTTCCGAGCGGCCAGGTCGTCACCAACGACTTCGCGCAGATGACGCTGGACATGTCGACGGAATGGACGGCGTACCACCGCGACGGCGCACCGGAGCTGTACCCGGAGAAGCTGCGCGGCGAGATCGACGACGTGGCGCAGAAGGTGTTCACCGACGTCAACAACGCGGTGTACCAGTGCGGCTTCGCCCGGTCCCAGGAGGCGTACGACCACTCGTACCGGAAACTGTTCGCCCGGCTCGACTGGTTGTCGGACCGGCTGGCGGGCCGGCGGTACCTGGTGGGCGACACGATCACCGAGGCCGACGTCCGGCTGTTCACCACGCTGGTGCGGTTCGACGCGGTGTACCACGGTCACTTCAAGTGCAACCGGCAGAAGCTGACCGAGCTGCCGGTCCTGTGGGCGTACACGCGCGACCTGTTCCAGACGCCGGGCTTCGGCGACACGATCGACTTCGCCCAGATCAAGGAGCACTACTACGTGGTGCACCAGAACGTGAACCCGACGGGCATCGTCCCGCTCGGCCCGGACAACTCCGGCTGGCTCACCCAGCACGGCCGCGAGGAGCTCGGCGGCCGCCCGTTCGGCGACGGGACCCCGCCGGGCCCGCCGCCGGAGTCCGAGAGGGTGCCCGCGCTCTGAGAGCTTGGCTACGGTGATCGCCATGGAACGCCTGCGCGATCGCCGGGTCCTGGTCACCGGCGCCGGTTCCGGCATCGGCCGGGCCACCACGCTCCGCCTCGGACGACGGAAAGTTCATCACGTGCACGGAAATCCGCATCGAAGGCGGCATGCACACCTGAACAACAACGACGCCCCAAGGCAAGCAGCCGCCCCACCCGGCCACGCCCCCTGCCGACCCGATACGCGGCCGCTGAACAATCCGGCGTTCGGGCCGGCGGGAACCACGAAGGCAGAGGACATCACCTGTCCTATATCCAAGAGACCGTCGCCCCCATGGATCCCTTCCACATCGACATCCCCCAGCAAGACCTCGACGAGCTCCACCACCGCCTGGCCAAGACCCGCTGGCCGGGCGAGCTCCCCGACGCCGGCTGGGACTACGGCGTCAGCCAGGCCTACCTGGCCGACCTCGTCGGCTACTGGCAGCACGGCTTCGACTGGCGGGCCCAGGAAGCAAGCCTCAACCGGTACCCCCAGTTCACCACCACCCTCGACGGCCAGAACGTCCACTTCGTCCACGCCCGCTCCCCCGAACCCGACGCGACTCCGCTGATCATCACCCACGGCTGGCCCAGCACCATCGCCGACTTCCGGGACGTCCTCGGCCCCCTCACCGACCCGAAGGCCCACGGCGGTGACCCGAAGGACGCCTTCCACGTCGTCGCACCATCGGTGCCCGGGTTCGCCTTCTCCGGCCCCACCACCGAACGCGGCTGGAACACCCACCGCGTCGCGAAAGCGTGGGCCGAGCTGATGCAGCGGCTCGGCTACGAACGCTACGGCGCCCACGGCGGCGACTTCGGCAGCATCGTCTCGCCCGAACTCGGCCGCGTCGCTCCTGATGCCGTGCTGGGCGTGCACCTCAACGCCGTCGCCAATGCCGGGGTGCCGACCGCTCCCGGGGACCTCGACCGATTGTCCGAAGAGGACCGGAAGCGGGCGCGGGAGAACGAAGCCTGGTGGTACCCCCACTCCGGCTACGCCACCCAGATGGCCACCCGGCCGCAGACCGTCGCCTACGCCCTCAACGACTCCCCCGCCGGGCAGCTCGCCTGGAACCTCGAGTGGTTCGTCGACTGGGATCCCACCGCCACGAACCAGACCCCGGTGAGCCGGGACGCGATCCTGACCAACGTGACGATCTTCTGGCTCACCGGCACCGCCGGCTCGGCCGCGCGTCTCTACCTCGAGGCCGGCCAGGACGGCTGGGGCGAGCGGCCCGCGCCCTCCGGGGTCCCGACCGCGGTGGTGAACTTCCGCGGCGACCACGCGATCCGCGGCCTGGCCGCACTGTCCAACACGGTCACGCGCTGGACCGAGTACGACACCGGCGGCCACTTCGCGTCCCTGCAGGCGCCCGAAGCACTGGTGACCGACATCCGCGAGTTCTTCCGCGGCCTTTAGACCCGGCGGCGCCGCTTGGCCACGGCGCCGTCGAGCAGCGGACGCAGCTCCTCGACCACCGTCTCGAGGGGCGCGACGTCCTGGTGCGCCCGCGCCAGGACGATCGCGCCCTCCAGGGCGCTGAGCATCAGCACCGCCAGGGACGCGCTGCGGGCCGGGGGCACGCCCAGCTGCTCGAGGGTCGCCGCGACCGGGCGCTGCCAGCCCTCGAACGCCTTGCCCACCGCTTCGCGCAGGCTGTCGCTGGTGGCGGCCGTGTCCGCGACCGTCGCCACCAGGGGGCAGCCCGCGTCGAAGCCGGACGTCGTGAACTCGCCGGTCCACTGGGCGGCCATCGCCGCGAAGAGGTTCCCCGGGGTCGGGTCGGCGAGCTTGGCCGCGACGCGCGCCACGCGGCGGGCGGCGTAGTCGCCGGCCCAGGTGACGGCTTCGGCGATCAGCTGGTCCTTACCGCCCGGGAAGTAGTGCTGCAGGGACCCCCGCGGGGCTTCGGCGTGGGCGACCACGTCCCGCATGCCGGTCGCCCCGACACCGTGGATCCGCACCAGCTGCGCGGCGCTGAGCACCATCCGCTCGCGCGGGGTCCTGGTCATCGGCTGCCTCCTTCATGACGTCCGTCATGGTAGCCCAGTCCGGCACGACCAGCGCGAAGTCCCGTTCACCGCGCTCGTAGGACGGCACCGGCCGGAACCCCTGACCCAGCAGGAGCGCCTCGGCGCCGGTGTTCCCGGCCTGCACGGTGGCCCGCACGGTCCAGCCCGGCCAGCGCCCGGACGCCCACAGCCACCGGCTCAGCGCACTGGCGACTCCCTGCCGCTGCCACGCGTCGGCGACCAGGATCCCGATTTCCGCTTCCCCCGGCGTCTCCGAGACGAAGTTGAGCAGCCCGGCCGGAGTGCCGTCGCGGAAGGCGAGCAACGCGACACCGGCGAGCAAAAACCGTTCGTAACGCTGGAAAACCTCGGCGGGCCGGGCCGGACCGCCCATCATGAACCGGCGCCGGAGACTCTCCGGCGAGCAGGCCGCGACCAGCGCGGCGACCTGCGCGCGGTCCGCGACCTCTATGACAGTGGTCATAGTCCCATGAGAGCACACCGGACCGGAAAACGCCATGACGGGTGTCATAGGCCGCCGCGCCCGGTTCGCCCGGCCGGGACCCGGGTACGTTGCCGTGGCCGCGCTCCCCCACCGCGAAAGGCGTCCTCGATGCAGCTCTACGCCGAACGGCCGATCCGCCGGACCGCCCAGCTCGTCAGCGACCTCCTGGCCGTGCTGCTCGTCGTCATCGCGGTCTGGCTGGGGACGTCGGTGTACGACCAGGTCATGAAGCTGCGGGCGCCCGGGGACGGGCTCGTCGACGCCGGCACCGGCCTGCGCGGCACGTTCGACTCCGCGGCGAACTCCGCCGACGGCCTCCCGCTCGTCGGGGACGCCCTGGCCAAGGCTCTGCACGGCGGTTCGGACGTCGGCACGAAACTCACGGACGCCGGCCACTGGCAGATCGAGGCCGTCGAGAACCTGGCCTGGTGGCTGGCGGCGGTCATCATCGCCCTGCCCGTGCTGACGCTCCTGGTGTCGTGGTTGCCGCTGCGCTGGCACTACACGCGCCGCGCCACCGCGGCCGCGCGATTGCGGGCCCTCGGTGACGAAGGGCTGGACCTGCTGGCCCTGCGCGCCCTCACGACGCAGCCCCTCCACCGCCTGGCTTCGGTGGGCGAGCCGGCCACCGGCTGGCGGGAGCGGGACCAGGACGTCATCGCGAAACTGGCCGGCCACGAACTGGCGCGCCACGGCCTCGCTCCCTGAGCCGGAGGTCTTCCCGCCGGGGGCTCAGGACACCGGCGGGAAGACCTCCGCACTCCGCGGGCCGGGAGAGCTCAGCCGACGGAGGGGCCCATCCCGAGGGACTGCGGCGTGCTGGCGTCGGGCGACGGCTGGTGCAGGCCTTCGTCCAGCGGGCCGAACTCGGTCATCAGGGCCGGGCTGCCGCCCCACGGGGTCTGTTCCTCGGCGATCAGCGAGTTCGTCGTGAGCAGCAGACCGGCCACCGAAGCCCCGTTCTGCACGGCCGAGCGGCACACCCGCAGCGGGTCCACGACGCCGAGGGCGATCATGTCCCCATAGCGGTCGTGCAGGGCGTCGAAGCCTTCGTCGTCACCGAGTTCCCGGGTGCGCGCGACGATCTCGTGCGCCGGGTGGCCCGCGTTGTGCGCGATGAGGAACGCCGGTTCGGCCAGGGCCCGCCGGACGATCTCGACGCCGATGGCCTGGTCACCGTCCAAGCCGAGGCCTTCCAGGGCCTTTTCGGCGTGCAGGAGCGCCGCTCCCCCGCCCGCCACGATGCCCTCGGCCATCGCCGCCCGGGTCGCCGACAGGGCGTCCTCGACCCGGTGCTGCAGTTCCTTCAGCTCGGCCGGGGTGGCCGCGCCGACCCGGACCACCGCGACCTTGCCGGTCAGGGCGCCGATCCGCTCGGTCAGGACGTCCTCGTCGACGCCGAACTGCGCGCGCTCCAGCTCCGCCCGCAACTGCCCGACCCGGAACTCCACCGCGTCCGACGAGCCGGCGCCGCCCACGACGGTGGTGCGGTTCTCGGTGACCCGGACCTGCTTGGCGCGGCCGAGGTGCTCCAGGGTCATCGTCTCCATGGTGAACCCGGACTGCCGCGAGAGCACCGCGCCGCCGACGATGGCCGCGAGGTCCTCCAGCTTGTGCAGCCGCCGGTCGCCGAAGCCGGGCGCGCGGACCGCGACCGACTGGAACGTGCCGTTCATGTGGTTGTGCACCAGCATGGACAGCGCCGTGCCCTCGACCGTCTCGCCGATCACCACCAGCGGCCGGGGTGCCCGCATCACCTTGTCCAGCAACGGCATCAGCTGCTGCACCTTGGTGATCTTCTCCGCGCACATCAGGATGTAGGGGTCGTCGAGCACCGCCTCCAGCCGGCCCGGGTCGGTGACCAGGTACGGCGAGAGGTAGCCGTTGTCGAACTCGAACCCTTCGACGAACTCGACGCTCATCCCGATCGACGGCGACTCCTCGACGGTCACCACACCGCCGTCGCCGACGGTGTGCAGGGCCTTGGCGATGACCGCGCCGACGGCGTCGTCGTCGTTGGCCGAGATCGCCGCCACCCGCGCGTAGTCCTGTTCGGACACCACCGGGTGGGCCTGCTTCTCCAGGTGCGCCACCAGGAGCCCGACCGCGTGGTCGATGCCGCGTTTGACGAGCACCGGGTTGCCGCCGCTCGCGATCGCCCGCATGCCCTCGCGGACGATCGCCTGGGCCAGCACGGTGGCCGTGGTGGTGCCGTCGCCGACGACGTCGTTGGTCTTGATCGCCGCTTCCTTGACCAGTTGCGCACCCATGTTCTCGAACTGGTTCTTCAGGTGGATCTCGCGGGCGATGGTGACGCCGTCGTTGGTGACCACCGGCGAGCCGGTGATCTTCTCGATGATCACGTTGCGGCCCTTGGGGCCCAACGTGGACTTGACCGCTTCGGCCAGCTTGTCGACGCCCGCCAGCAGCAGGTCGCGGGCGTCCGAGCCGAACCGCAGTTCCTTCGCCATCTGCCCGCTCCTAGGGGGTGAGGATCGCGCGGCCGCGCACGCGCCCGGCGTCGAGGTCGGCCAGCGCGTCGAGCGCCGCGTCCAGGGGGTACTTCTTCGTGTGCAGGGTGACCTTGCCGGCTTCGGCCAGGACCATCAGCTCGACGAGGTCGTTGTAGGTGCCCACGAGGTTGCCGATGATGTTGCGTTCGGTGGAGATGATGTCGATCGTCGGGATCTCGATGTTCGAGCCGTAGCCGATGACGAAGTGCGACCCGGCGCGCCGCGTCATCGCGAAGGCGTCCTGCTGGGCGCCCTGCTCGGCGACGAAGTCGAGGACGACTTCGGCGCCGTTGCCGCCGGTCAGGTCGAGCACGGCTTCGACCTGCTTGCCGTCGGCCAGCACGGTCTCGTCGGCACCCAGGGTGGCCGCCAGGTCGAGGGCGTCGGCGTTGCGGTCGACCACGATCACGCGGGCGGCCGTCAGCGCGCGCAGCGACTGGATGCCGATGTGCCCGAGGCCGCCGGCGCCGTTGACGACGCAGGTGGTGCCCGGGTACAGGTGCGGGACGGCCTTGCGCACCGCGTGGTAGGCGGTGATGCCCGCGTCGGCCAGCGCCGCCACATCGGACGGCTGGGTCGACGGATCCAGCTTGATGCACGCCCGCGCCGACGTCAGCAGGTACTCCGCCATCCCGCCGTCGCTGCTGATACCGGGGAAGCTCCCGTTCGGGCAGTGCATGTCGTCGCCGGCCCGGCAGGCGTGGCAGAGCCCGCAGGTCGGCGTCGGGTGCAGGATCACGGTGTCCCCGACCTCGACGTTCGTCACCGCCGGGCCGACCTCGTGCACCCAGCCCGCGTTCTCGTGCCCGATCGTGTAGGGCAGCGCGACGCCGGACTTCTCGGCCCACTGCTCCTCGATGATGTGCAGGTCGGTGCGGCACACGCCGGCGCCGCCGATCTTGACCACGACGTCGAAGGGTCCGGTGGCGCGCGGCTCCGGGACGTCTTCGATCACCGGTTGCTCGTGGTACTTCTGCAGCCGCACGGCCTTCATCCCGTGCCCTCCTCATCGCTGGTCAAGGCGTACCGCGCGCGCAGCATGCCGCGGCAGACGCCCGAATTGGCCTCCATGCTCGTGCGGGTCAGCCGCGCGAACGCCAGGTGGCGCTTCGCGTCGGCCTCGGACACCGCTCGCCCGGTCGCCGGGTCGAGCAGCAGCGGGTCGCCGTCCTCGGCGGGCAGGCCGAGCTCGCGGCGGCGGGCCCGCAGCCGGTCGAGGTCCGGGCTCGGCGGGACGTCGCCGAGGGTCAGCGCCGCCGGGTCCCGGCCGAGGGACCGGCAGACGCGGTCGGTGCCGGCCAGGACGGCCTTGCGGACGAAGTCGTACCGCAGCGTGTCGAGCTCGTCGACGGCCTCGCCCTCGAAGGACGCGACGAACCCCCGCCGGGCCGCGACCCCGCGGTTGATGACGTCGGACGCGAAGTGGTCGTCGAGCCGGATGTCGAGCCCGGTCAGGCCCGGCACCCCGGCCACGGCGTCGTAGGCGTCCGCGACCATGAGGAACGCGAAGTTCGGCGCGCAGAAGTACGTCGGCAGCCGCAGCCGGACGACGGCGTGGCCCGCGTCACTCACCTCGCAGCGGGCCACGAACCCGAGGTCGGTGAGGGGTTCGTCCAGTTCGGGATCCCGGACGGTGCCCAGCGCCGCCCACACGGCGGCGCGGGCGCCGGTCACCAGCGTGGTCATGAGTTCGGCACGCCGACGGGCTCGACCTTCTCCGGATCCCGCAACCGAAGCTCTTCCGGCACGTCGATGCCGTAGAGGCGGGCCGCGTTCAGCCCGAGGATCTTCTTCTTCTGGTCGACGGTCAGCGGCGGGAAGTCCGACAGCTCTTCGTCGGACGGCATGTTCCAGTCGACGAAGCCCTCGACCTGCCACTTCGGTTCCCAGATGGCGTAGTCCGCGCCGAAGATCAGCTTGTCCTCCCCGAGCCAGAACATCAGCTCGCCCATGACCTTGGCGAAGAACTTCGGGCGGGCGTGCATCAGGCCGCCGACCACGACGGCCAGCCCCGCGTAGACGTTCCGCTCCTGGGTGGCCATGAAGCAGAAGTCCTCGATGCGCGGCAGGCCGACGTGCTCGACGATGAAGTTGAGGCCCTGGAAGTTCGTCGCCGCGTGGTCCACATCGGACACGTCGAACGCGTCCTTGTCCAAGGGCCAGATCGTCGGTCCCTTGTGGATGTGGACGTTCGTGACGCCGAGTTCCTCGCACTTCTCGAGGAAGCGCGCGGTTTCCGGATCCTTGAGGCTCCAGCCGCGGGAGTCGCCCCGCCACTCGGCCGTGTAGAGCTTGACGCCCTTGCAGCCGTACCGCTTGACGCGCTCTTCCAGGGCCTTCAGGCCTTCGTCGCCTTCACGCGGGTCGAAGGTCGTGTTGACGAGGAACTTGCCGGGGTGCTTCTCGGCCAGCGCCGCGTCCGCTTCGGTGGTGTTGAAGCCCGTCTTGTACCACTGCCGCAGGTTCGTCGGCTGGAAGATGGCCTGGTCGACGTGCCCGGCCTCGAACAGGTCGTGCATCATCAGTTCCTCGGAGTACTTCTGGAACCGGTCGATGGGCCAGTGCGTCTCCTTCGGGCCGAGCCCCTGGTAGGCGTGGAAGCACTCGATCCAGCCCTTGGCGTATTCCTCCTGCCCTTCGACCCAGTTCTCCGGGCTCGCGTCCCAGAAGTGGGTGTGGGCGTCCACCACGAAATACTTCTCGCCGTCTTTCTCGTACATTTCCTGATCCTCCTGAGCCGGATCGAGTGCTGGGTCCTACTTGACGGGCTTGAGGTCGAAGTCGAGGTATTCGGCCGCGTCCTCGGGGTTGGCGAACATGATCGTGCGGTCGTCTTCGTGGATCATCCGCCCGTAGTGGGTGGACATGCTCTCCTCGAACTCGGCCGCGTTGAACCAGCCTTCTTCCTCGCCGGCGGCCTCGTCGACCTCGGCGTAGACGACCTCCATCCGGCCGACGGCGTCGACCCGGATCATCGAAGGCAGCGGCGTGATGGTGACGTTGTCCTTCGTTCCCATCACTTCCGCGATGATCGCGCCCACCTGGTTGTTCATCAGGGTGAAGCCGCACATGTTGGACGCGGTGTTGTCGGCCTTGAACGGGCTTTCCGCGGTTTTGAAGATGGTCACTGGCCCAGCTCCTCGGGTGCCTTGAGGCCCAATTCGGACAGGATGCCGGCGAACCGGCTCTTCACGCGGTCGAGACCGTCCTCGAACCGGATCGGCTTGGCGTCGGGCTGCGACCACAGCGGCTGCAGCGCGCGGGCGGCGGCGATGCTCTTCGGCACCCAGTCCTCGAGCCACTTCTGCAGCAGCGCCTTGTTGTGGTCGGCGAACTCCTTGTCGTTGATCAGCAGGTGGAACAGCGGT
Organism: Amycolatopsis sp. NPDC003861; assembly: GCF_053605405.1. NCBI lineage: Bacteria > Bacillati > Actinomycetota > Actinomycetes > Pseudonocardiales > Pseudonocardiaceae > Amycolatopsis > Amycolatopsis sp. NPDC003861. The sequence continues at coordinate 2,049 of NZ_JBSGJD010000024.1, read as the reverse complement.
TTCGTGTAGCGGAGGTCGCGTTCGGAGAAGTCGAACTCCTCGGCGCCGATCAGCGTCGGGGTGACGAAGTCGCCGTTCGCCGGCGCGGCCTGCTGCACCAGGTTGCTGCGGAACAATTCGCCGACGAGGGGCTCGAAGACGACGTTCGCGGCGAAGATCGCCTCGCCCCAGTCCCAGATCCCGGTCAGCTGCTCGGCGGTCTCCCGCACGCCCTGCCACGCCGGGTCTTCGTTCCACGTCGACAGGTGGGCGGTGCCGTCGAAGCCCTCGATCTCCTCGGTCAGCGTCAGGTTGTACAGCGCCAGGTCCTGGGCCGCGCGGATGCGGTGCATGCTGTTCACCGAGATGGCGTTGTTGTGCATGTTCGTCGGCGCGCGGCGGTTGGCGTTGGCGAACAGGTACAGGCCGAGGCCGTGGTCGACGTGCATCCACGCGCCGACGTGCTTGGCGACGAAGTCGACCCAGTTGCGGTTCCACTGCTCGAACGCCTTGGCCTGGCGGGCGGCGTCGATGTTCTGGTTCAGCTGGCGCACGACGTTCGCGTTGTACCGGTAGAGCGTGAGCTCCCATTCCTCGTTGGGGTCGCGGAACTCGTGCCAGCCGTGGGCCGGCCAGTCGTAGCCCTTGCCGCCGGAGCCCGGGCCGCGCTCGGGCAGCGGGCGGTCGGAGCCCCACGCCTTCAGCGCGGTCCACTCCAGCGGGTAGCCGCCCTGGCCGTCGGCGAAGGCGTAGAGCCAGCCCTGGGACAGGTAGTGCCGCGGGTCGGGCTGGACCTCGACGGTGACGTCCTCGTAGTGGCTCTGCTTGCGCTTGGCCGGGGTGAAGTAGTTGTACTGGCGGGCCGTGGAGTCCGGGAAGACCTTCGCGCCCGCCTCGGCGTCGGTGAACGCCGGCTTGGGCACGCTGCGTTCGGAGGTGGCTGTCATGGGTTTCCTACCCTTCGCCCGTGGTGGTGAACTTGTCGTAGAAGACGCGTTTGTCCGCGACACCGAGCGCGGGCAGCAGCTCCAGCGCGGCCTCCACCATCGGCGGCGGCCCGCAGACGTAGGCGTCGGCACCGGCGAGGTCGAGGCCGGCCCGGCGCAGGACGTCGGTGACGAAGCCGGTTTCGCCGGTCCAGTCGGCGTCGCCCGGCTCGGACAGCGCGGGGACGTAACGGAAAGACGGCAGCTTGTCTTCGAGCGCCCGCAGTTCGGCCTCGAAACAGAGGTCGTGGCGGCGGCGGGCGCCGTAGTAGAAGACGGCCTTCCGATCGATCCCGCGCTCGGCCATCGACCGCAGCAGGGACAGGATCGGCGCCATACCGGCTCCGCCGCCGACGAAGACGAGGTCCGCGCCCGGGTTGTCCCGCAAGGTGAACACCCCGAACGGGCCGGTCACCCGGAGCCGGTCGCCGACCGCGACTTCGGCGGCCAGGAACCGGGAGAACAGCCCGTCGGGGTAGATCTTGACGACGAACTCCAGGAGCCCGTCGCGCGCGGAGGTGTTGGCCATCGAGAACGACCGCGTCTCCTCGGTGCCCGGGATCGCGAAGTCCAGGTACTGCCCGGGGAAGAACTTCAGGTCGCCGTCGAGCCGCACCACCAGGTGCCGGAGGTCGTGCGTCACGGGATCGTTGGCGACGACCTCGACCTCGGCCTCCTGGATCGGCAGGCCGGACTGGATCATCTCCTCGTCGTAGTTGAGCAGCTCGATCGTCAGGTCTTCGTAGGCGTGGGCCCGGCACAGCAGCGTGAAGCCTTCCTCCTTTTCGTAGTCGGGGAGCGCGAAGGTCGAGTACCGGTCGTGTTCGACGTCGTCACCGTCGAGGAGGAACGACTTGCAGGCCGCGCACTGCCCTTCCTTGCAGCCGTGCATGAGCATCACGCCCTGCTCGGCGGCGGCGCGCAGGATCGTGGTGTCCTCGGCGACGTCGATCTCGATCCCGACCGGCTCGAACCGGACGCGGTGTTTCTCTGCCATGGATGCCCCGTCTTGCTCGGTGCGGGGTGGGGGGGGGGGTTTGGGGGGGGGTGTAGCCCTAGTTAAATAAAACCACTTGAGCGGGGT